>DAIMZU010000275.1:0-4710 GCA_036733845.1 Ramlibacter sp. | reverse complement strand
AGGCGGGCACGGTCACCAAGGTCCTCTGCGAAAACGGCCAGCCCGTCGAATACGGCCAGCCCCTGCTCATCATCGAGTGAGCAAGGGATGTTCAAGAAGATCCTGATCGCCAATCGCGGCGAAATCGCACTGCGCGTGCAGCGGGCCTGCCGCGAACTCGGCGTGCGTGCCGTCATCGTCTATTCCGAGGCCGACCGCGAGGCCAAGTACGTCAAGCTCGCCGAAGAGGCCGTGTGCATCGGACCGGCCCCGTCGCCCCAGAGCTACCTGAACATGCCGGCCATCATCTCGGCGGCCGAGGTCACCGACGCCGAGGCGATCCACCCCGGCTACGGCTTCCTGTCCGAGAACGCCGACTTCGCCGAGCGGGTCGAGAAAAGTGGCTTCCAGTTCATCGGCCCCTCTCCCGAGTCCATCCGCATCATGGGCGACAAGGTCTCAGCCAAGCAGGCCATGATCAAGGCCGGCGTGCCCTGCGTGCCCGGCTCCGAAGGCGAGCTGCCGGACAGCCCGGTGGAGATCCGCCGCATCGCCAAGGCGGTCGGCTACCCGGTGATCATCAAGGCGGCCGGCGGCGGCGGCGGCCGCGGCATGCGGGTGGTCCACACCGAGGCGGCACTGGTCAACGCGGTCCAGATGACCCGGGCGGAGGCACAGGCCGCATTCGGCAATCCGGCCGTCTACATGGAGAAGTTCCTCCAGAATCCCCGCCACATCGAGATCCAGATCCTGGCCGACAAGCACCGCAACGCGGTCTACCTGGGCGAGCGGGACTGCTCCATGCAGCGGCGCCACCAGAAGGTGATCGAGGAAGGGCCGGCGCCGGGTATTCCGCGCAAGCTCATCGAGCGCATCGGCGAGCGCTGCGTGGCCGCCTGCAAGAAGATCGGCTACCGGGGTGCGGGCACCTTCGAGTTCCTCTACGAGAACGGCGAGTTCTATTTCATCGAGATGAACACCCGGGTGCAGGTGGAGCACCCGGTCACCGAACTGATCACCGGCGTCGACATCGTCAAGACCCAGATCATGGTTGCCGCCGGCGAGAAGCTGCCTTTCTCGCAGCGGGACATCCAGATCCGCGGTCATGCGATCGAATGCCGCGTGAACGCCGAGGACCCCTACAAGTTCGTGCCCTCGCCGGGCCGCATCACGCTGTGGCATGCGCCGGGCGGCCCGGGCGTGCGGGTGGACTCGCACGTCTACCACAACTACTTCGTGCCCCCGAACTACGACAGCATGATCGGCAAGATCATCGTCCATGGCGACACGCGGGAGCAGGCGCTCGCACGCATGCGCACGGCGCTGCTCGAGACGGTGGTCGAAGGCATCAACACCAACATCCCGCTGCACCGCGAGCTGATGGTCGATGCCAAGTTCATGGCCGGCGGCACCAACATCCACTACCTCGAGGAGTGGCTGGCGCACCACAAGCGCTAGCACCCACGGCATCCAGGCAGCGACATGGCCTTGTACGAGCTGCGCCTGCTGGCGCCGGAGCACCGCATCGAGGCGGTCAGCGAAGCGCTGGATGCGCTCGATGCGCTCAGCGTCTCGGTCGAGGACGCCGACGCCCACACGGACGCCGAGCAGGCCCTCTTCGGTGAACCCGGCATGCCGCCACCCAAGGAAGGCTGGCAGCGCTCGCGCGTGGTGGCGCTCTTCCCGGATGAGGCCGCCGCGGCCGACGCCGCGCGCCTGCTGGCGGCCCAGGACTTCTTCCAGGACTGCGCGGTGCTCGGAACCGCCGCCGTCCCCGACCAGGACTGGGTGCGCCTGACGCAGTCGCAGTTCGCGCCGGTGGACATCACCCCGACGTTCTGGATCGTGCCGACCTGGCACGAGCCGCCCGCGCAGGCCCGCGAGGTCATCCGTCTCGATCCGGGCCTGGCCTTCGGCACCGGAACGCACCCCACGACCCGCATGTGCCTGCGCTGGATCGCCGCGCATGCGCCACAGGGCCGGCGCGTGCTCGACTACGGCTGCGGCTCCGGCATCCTTGCCATCGGTGCCGCCAAACACGGTGCGGCCGAGGTCGACGCGGTGGACATCGACCCGGCGGCCGTGCAGGCCACCCTGGACAACGCCCGGGCCAATGGCGTGGTGCTCCGCGCTGGCTTGCCGGAACTCGCCCAGGGCCTGTACGGCACGGTGCTGGCCAACATTCTCGCCACGCCCCTGAAGGTGCTTGCGCCGCTGCTGTGCGCCCACGTGGCGCCCGGCGGGGCGCTGGTGCTCGCGGGCATCCTCGAGCGACAGGCCAGCGAGCTCACCGAGGCCTATGCCCCCTGGTGCGAGCTCCAGGTCGCCGATGCCGAGGACGGCTGGGTGCTGATGACGGCCCGCTGGACGGGCGGCTAAGATCAGCCGCTGATGAGCCAGATCACCACCTGCCCCGCCTGCGCGACCGCATTCCGGGTGGTGCCCGATCAGCTCCGATTGGCCGACGGCTGGGTGCGCTGCGGCGAGTGCGCCGAAGTGTTCGATGCGCGCCCGAGCCTGCAGGCGTGGGACGACGACGCCGAGGCCGGTGCCGTCGACGCCGCCAGCCACCCGCTGCGGCCCACCGCCGGGGCCGAGGCAGAACCCGTCTCCGACGCGGACCACCTGGCGTGGGAGCTGGCCGAAGCCCGGAACAGGCCGCCGGATCTCCTGCTGGACGACCCCGAGCCGGAGGAGGGATCAGGATGCGACCCTGAGTCCGAAGCGCAAGCCGAAGCGCAAGCCGGTGCCGGCAACCCGGAAGAACCCGGCACATCGTCCGCAGCCGGTTCCGGGTCCGAAGGGGAGCTTGTCGCGCCATCCGACCCGACGGAGGTGGCGGATGAACCGTGGCCGCCCGAGGCAGACCCGCCGCCCGCATCGGCAGAGGCAAGGCCACAGCCGGACTCCGCCGCCGAAGAACTCTCTTTCCTGCGCAATGCCCGTCCACGTGCCGATCCGTGGCGCCGGCCGGCGGTCCGCCTCCTGCTGGGCCTTTTCGCCGCGGTGCTGCTGCTGGCGCTTGGGGCGCAGTTTGCCGTGCACCACCGGGACCGGCTGGCGGCCTTGCATCCGCCGCTGGCCCCCGCGCTGCGCGCGCTCTGCGCGCCGCTGGGCTGCCAGCTCGGCCAGCCCCGGGCCATCGAATCCATCGTGATCGACAGCTCCACCTTCGCCCGGCTGCGCCCTGACGCCTTCCGGCTCGGCGTCACGCTGCGCAACCAGGCCCTGGTGCCGGTCGAGGTGCCCGCGCTCGAACTCACGCTGACCGACGCCGACGACCGTGCCGTGTTGAGGCGCGTCCTGAGGCCGCAGGAACTGGGCGCTGCTCCCGGCATGATTCCACCAGGCGCCGACTGGACCGCCTCCGCGACCGTCGTGGTCGAGGCCAACGGCCTGACGGCCCGCGTCGCCGGCTACCGGCTGCTGGCCTTTTATCCCTGAACACCGACTCCTGAAAGCCCGACATGGCCGCACTCATCTGTGGATCCCTCGCATTCGACACCATCATGGATTTCGAGGGCCGCTTCGCACAGCAGATCCTGCCCGAGCAACTGCACATCCTGAACGTCTCGTTCCTGGTGCCCGCCCTGCGGCGTGACTTCGGCGGCTGCGCCGGAAACATCGCCTACAGCCTGCGGCAGCTCGGCGGCACGCCCTTGCCCATGGCCACCGTGGGCGCGGATGGCGGCACCTACCTGGAGCGCCTTCGGGCGCTCGGCATCGGCACCGAGTTCGTGCGGCAGGTCGAGGACACCTACACCGCGCAGGCGATGATCATGACCGACCTGGACAACAACCAGATCACCGCCTTCCACCCCGGCGCGATGATGCAGGCCCACATCACACGCATCGAGGCGCGCGCGGACATCCGCCTGGGCATCATTTCGCCGGACGGTCGGGACGCCATGCTGCAGCACGCCGAGCAGTTCCAGGCCGCCGGAATCCCCTTCGTATTCGATCCGGGCCAGGGGCTACCCATGTTCGACGGCGGCGAGCTCGCGCGCTTCATCGAGCAGGCCAGCTGGGTCACCGTGAACGACTACGAGGGCAAGATGCTGTCGGACCGCACCGGATGGAGTGCGGCCGAAATCTCCCGGCGCGTCGACGGGCTGGTGGTCACGCTGGGTGGCCAGGGCTGCGAGGTCTGGATCGACGGCCACAAGACGGTCGTGCCGCCGGTGCAGGCCGCCGCCGTGGTCGACCCGACGGGTTGCGGAGATGCCTGGCGCGGGGCCCTGCTGCACGGTCTCGAGCAGGGCTGGGACCTGGTGCGCTGCGCCGAACTGGGCAACCGGATCGGTGCCCTCAAGATCGCGAGCCGCGGCCCGCAGAACTGGCGGCTCTGACCCGGTTCGCGCTGCCGGCTGCGGGGGAGCGCCCGGTGACCGGGCGCGTCGGCCTTACTTGAATGCGCCGAGCTGGGCCTGCGCCCGCCGGTTGCCCGCGCTGGCCGCGCGCTCGAACCAGTGGATGGCCTGGTTGCGGTCAGGCGGAACCGCCGCGCCCTGCAGGTAGGCGACGCCGAGGAAGTAGCTCATCTCGGCGCGGCCCCAGCGAATGCCTTCCTCGGTGCTCTTGCCGGAGCGCCGCACCACGGCCGGGACATCGCCCTGGCCGCTGGCATAGGCGTGCATCTGCTGGAGTGTGCTGGCCATGAACTGGTCGCGCATCTGCTGCGCCCTGGTCCGCTCCGGATGGCTGGCCACCAGTTCCTCGGCCAGGACGTTC
>DAIMZU010000274.1:0-4723 GCA_036733845.1 Ramlibacter sp. | reverse complement strand
TCACCGCGCGAGGCCGAGAGGCCTCGGCTCACTTGGGTGGTTGCGGCGCAACACGAGTTCCATCGGCGCCGTCCGCAGATTCGGACTTGTGCAGAGCCTTCGCAGACCGCGCCCCTAAGGGCGGCGTCAGCGCTGATGTCATGCTGCATGTCAGGGCCAAGAGGAAGGCCCTCCTGCAGATTCAATGATCAAGTGTCTTGGCGGTTCTGAAAGCCTGTTCTACGGACCAACCCGCAATTCCGCCCGCGAGGTGGATCAACAGTTCTTCACGCCGCCAGGACAGCCCCGCTCACCGACGGAAGTTCATGCTGCACTGCCCGCAGGATTTCGTCGACGCTGGCGGGCTTCAGCAGGTACCCGTCGAAGCCCGCGTCTTCAGCCGAGTTGAACCACCGCTGCTCTGCCCAGCCGGTCAGCGCCACGATCCGCATCGTGGCACCCCAAGGTTCTCTTCTCACACGGCGGCAAACCTCCAACCCGCTGACCTCAGGCATGCCGAGGTCCAGGAGGATCGCGGACGGCCTGAGGATTTCCGCGGCCAGGACAGCATCGGCGCCACCGTACGCGACGCCGACCCGAAACCCGTGGTCTTCAAGGAGCGTGGCCATCAGATTGGCCGATGCAGGGTCATCGTCCACCACCAGGACGCGGGGAGGCAGCTCGGTCTGCTGGGCCATGACTCCTCCAGGTTGAAGCTGGGCTGTTGACGATACGGGCTCAGCCAGGAGGCGGCAAGGTGGTTATTCGTACAGGGGCACCTCGGGAGGAGCGAATCCCTTTCCGCCCCGTACTCATCCACTGCCGCGCGCGAGCCGATCAGGACTTGCGCAGTCGGGCCACCACCCAGACCAGCAACCCGGCGGCCATCACGTAGAGCGCGATCTGGATCGCCTTGTTCTGCAGGGTGAACTCCAGGCTCTTGTAAAGCAGGAAGGCGCAGGTGGCTACGAAGGCCAGCGGGACCACCGGATACAACGGCACACGGAACGGCCGCGGCGCATCCGGCGCGCGATAGCGCAGCACGAACAGCGAAAGGCCTGTGAGCAGGAAGAAGAACCAGAACACCGGCGCAGTGAAGTCCACCATGAACTTGATGCCGCTCTGGTTCATCGCCGCCAGCAGGACCAGCACCAGCGACAGACCACCGGTAACCAGCAGGGCCGCGGTGGGTACGTCGCGGTCGCTGTTCCAGCGGCCCATGAACTGGAAGATGGGCCAGTCATTGCCCAGCGAGTAATTGGTGCGGGACGACACCAGCATGGTGGCATTGATCGAGGTCAGTGCTGCCAGCGCCACCAGCGCGCCGATCAGGCGCTCACCCATGGGGCCGAAAGCCTTGCCCACCACGTCGGCGGCCACCTGCTTGCTGCCCTTGAGGCCGTCGAACCCGAGTCCCGTCAACAGGGCCAGGACGAACAGCAGGTACACACCGGTGACCAGCAGCAGCGCATAGAGCAGCGCCTTGACGATGGCGCGGTTGCCACCCTTGACCTCGGCCGAGACATAGGCCGCCTCGTTCCAGCCGCCGAACGTGAACAGCACGAAGAGCAGCGCGGTGCCAAACATCGCCGGCACACCACTGCTGGTGGCGGCCTGCGCCGGGGCGGTGCTCGCCGCCGGGCTGACAAAGCCGGCGACGATGACCAATCCGAGTCCGAGCACCAGCAATCCCGACATGAGGTTTTGCGTGCGGGAGGATTGGCGCAGCCCCGCCAGGTTGACGACCGTCAGGAGCACGACCACCAGCACGGCGTAGATGGCCGAACTGTTGGCGCCCAGCGAATACACCCGCGAGAGGTAGTCGCCGAAGACGAACGCCAGCAGCGCGATCGAGCCGGTGGTGATCACCGTGATCCGCGCCCAGGCGAAGAAGAAGGAAACGTCCCGGCCGTAGGCGCGGGTGAGGAAGTGGTAGTCGCCCCCGGCACTGGGAAAGGTGGTGGCCAACTCTGCGTAGCAAAGCGCACCGATGAAGGCCAGCGCGGCACCGAACAGCCAGGCGCCGAACATCCACTCCACCGAACCCGTCATGCCCGCCACCAGTGGTGGGAACGAGAAGATGCCGCCGCCGATGATGATGCCAGCGATGATCATGACCGCATCGAACACCGACAGGGCCGGCCGGGGCGCGCCCTGGCTGGTGGGAATACTCGCGGGCGGGGCGGCAGGTGCGGTGGTGGCTGTCATGGTGTGTTGCGGTTAGGAGAAATCAGAAAACCGGGGTTGGACAAACTTGGCAGGTGAAGGGCAGGGGCGACTCACCGACCGTAGAAGCGTCCGCACTGCGGCACCATGGCAGTCCAGTTGCCGACGCGCAGTTGGCCCTGCAAGCTACCGGAGATTTCGATTTCGGCGCCATCCTCGCTGCGCAGAACCCCCGAGAGCTGCCGTCCGCTGACCCGGCCGGTGAACCGGCGCGTGACGCCCTTGTCGTCGTTGAACGCGAAGCGGATCTCCTCGCCGCGCAGCGTCGCGCCCAGCAGCGGCTGGCGGTGCGAGCCCTGGGTGACTTCCCCGCCGATCTTCTGGAAATTCAGGACCAGGTTGATGCTGGCATTCAGGCCGCCCGCTTCGCGCAGCGACCAGGTGCCGCCGACGCGCGCAGGCACGATCCACAGGTGGGCGTCGCGTGACTCGAACTGCGTCGTCTCGTCAGGATCCCAATCGCGCATGTTGAACTGGTGCGAGGTCACCCGGGTGCCTGGGCGCATGGCCAGGATACGGTGCCGCACACACAGATTGAGCTCGGGCAGCAGGTACATGGTGACCACGTCCGCCTTGCTGAAATCTTCCTTGAAGATGTCGCCCTGGATGATTCGCGTCTTGCCCTGGGCGCCCTGGACCTGCACCATGCAGTTGGCCAGCTTGACCATGTCGGGGTTGTATTCGATGCCAAGGGCGTTGGCGCCGAGCTTGCCGGCCGCGATGGCGATCTTGCCGTCGCCGGCACCCAGGTCGACCACGGTGTCCTGCGGCGTCACCTTGGCCATGGTCAGCATGCGGCTCACCAGTTCGTCCGGTGTCGGCACCCAGATCACGTCCTTTCCGGATTGTCCGACGGAAGGCTTGTAGATGCGCTCGCAATCCTCCCGCGAGGCCGGTTGCTGCGCCCCCGCAAAGCCGGCAAAGCACAAGGCCGCCAGCGCGGCGCCCCAGCGCGCCACGATGGCAGGCATCTCCCGATGGCCTGAACGATCTGCGCCTGTGTGGGGCATGAAAGGTGGACGGGGCATGCTGGCTCTCTCCTGAGCGCTTGTGAAAAATAACAACGCCCGGCGCGGCAGCCGAGCAGTCAGCGTTACACAATTCTGCCGCCAAACGGCGCAGTCATGGACAACCCGCATCCTGATGCTGTTGTGATGCGCTGACGCAGTGCTGCCGCGGTGGGCAAGTCCCTCCCCCTTCCGGCGGCCAGACGACGCGTTTTGCCATCCCTAGAATCCGACACCTCGCCCCCAGATTCAGGATCCATGACTGTGACCGCCTCCACGGCCCCAAAAGACACCCTGCGCCGCCGCCTGTACGACTTCATCTACGCGCCGCGCGTGCAGAACTTCATCCTGGCGCTGATCCTGGTCAACGCCGTGCTGCTCGGCCTGGAGACTTCGCCCGCCTTCATGTCCGCCTTCGGCGATTCCGTGCACCTTCTGGACCGCGCCATCCTGGCGGTGTTCGTGGCCGAGATCGGCCTGCGGCTGTTCGTGCACGGCGGCCGCTTTTTCCGGGACGCCTGGAACGTGTTCGACTTCGCGGTGGTGGCCATCGCCCTGGTACCGGCCGCCGGCCCGTTCGCCGTCCTGCGCGCGCTGCGGGTGCTGCGCGTGCTGCGCGTGCTGACCATCGTGCCGAGCATGCGCCGGGTCGTGGGCGCGCTGCTCGGGGCCGTTCCGGGGCTGATATCGATCGCCATGGTGCTGGTACTGATCTACTACGTGGCGGCGGTGATCGCCACCAACCTGTTCTCGGCCGCCTTCCCGGACTGGTTCGGCGACCTCGGCCGATCGATGTACACCCTGTTCCAGGTGATGACGCTGGAGAGCTGGTCGATGGGCATCTCCAGGCCGGTGATGGAGCAGTTTCCCTACGCCTGGGCCTTCTTCGTGCCTTTCATCCTGATCGCCACCTTCACCATGCTGAACCTGTTCATCGCCGTGATCGTGAACGCGATGAACACGGTCGAGATGCAAGGCGGGGAGGAACTGCCCACCGTGCCGTCGCACGACCGTGCGGTGCCCGAACTGGTGAGCGAGGTGCAGGCCTTGCGTCAGGAGATTACGGCAATGCGCAGCCTGTTGGAGGGGGGGCGTTCGCGGCCCTGAGGGCTGGCCCGCAACGCAGGTGTGCAGGTCCTAGATACCCGACAACACCGTGTCGATCGCCGATACAACGCACTGCCCTGCGCGGCCACGTTGTCGATCGGGCGCCGCAGAAGCTTGGCTTCGGTGGCAGAAACGCGCATGGTGAGGCCAGGCAGTCGAACCGCTTCGCGGGATGATGAGCTCCAAACAATACAGGCGCCCGAGGGCGCCTGTGAATTGGACTTGAAATACTAAGAACTGGCGGAGCAGGAGGGATTCGAACCCTCGATACGTTTGCACGTATACCGGATTTCGAGTCCGGCGCATTCGACCACTCTGCCACCGCTCCGTGCCTTGAAAAAAGATGGTTTCGCTGTGGTCGCGAAGCCTGCCAGTATAGCTGATCGAGCGGGGTGGTTTGGGGG
>DAIMZU010000273.1:0-4729 GCA_036733845.1 Ramlibacter sp. | reverse complement strand
CCCGGAGACTGTTCCATGATCCAAATCACCGTCAACGGCGAGCCGCGCGACCTGCCCGAGGCCAGCACCCTCGCGGACCTGGTGGCGGCCATCGCCGATTCGCCGCAGGCGCTCGCGACCGCGGTGAACGGCGAGTTCGTCGCGCGCGACGCGCGCTCGGCCTGCCTGCTGCGCGAGGGCGACGCCGTCTTCACGTTCCAACCCATCACCGGAGGCTGACCATGCCCTTCGACATCGGCGGCGCCCGCCTGGACAGCCGCTTCTTCCTCGGCACCGCCGGCTACCCGTCCCCGTCCATCCTGCGCGAGGCCATCGCGGCATCCGGCGCGCAGGTCGTCACCGTCGGCCTGCGCCGGCAACTGGCCGGCGACGGCAAGCCCAACGACTTCCTGCAGATCATCCGCGACAGCGGCGCCCGCCTGCTGCCCAACACCGCGGGCTGCCGCACCGCGCAGGAAGCGGTCACGCTCTCCCGCATGGCCCGCGAGCTGTTCGGAACACACTGGATCAAGCTGGAGGTGGTCGGAGATGAGCACACGCTCCAGCCGGACCCCTTCGAACTGGTGGAGGCCGCGCGCACGCTGGTGGCCGACGGCTTCGAGGTCTTTCCCTACTGCACGGACGACCTGGTGAGCTGCCAGCGGCTGCTTGACGTGGGCTGCCGCATCCTCATGCCCTGGGGCGCTCCGATCGGCTCAGGCCAGGGCCTGCTCAACCCCTTCGCGCTGCGTACCCTGCGCGCCCGACTGCCGGACGTGCCGCTGATCGTCGACGCCGGCATCGGCTCGCCCAAGGACGCGGTGCAGGCCATGGAACTCGGATTCGACGGCATCCTGCTCAACAGCGCCGTCGCGCAAGCGCGCGAGCCGGTCGCGATGGCCCGCGCCTTCCGCCTCGCGGTCGAGTCGGGACGGATCGCATGGGAGGCAGGCATCATGGCGCGCCAGGACATGGCGGTGCCCACCACGCCTGTAACCGGGCAGCCATTCTTGCTTTAGGAGCGTTGAAGACGAACGCAAAGGCGGCGAAGGGCGTCCCCTTCGCGCCCTTCGCGTTCGCTCTCCCGAATTCTCTTAATCAACATCCACCGTGTGCACCGAAAAAGCCCCGCGCTTCCGGTCGTCGAAGTAGCGCTGGAGGGTTTCGCGGACGGTGCGGAAGGCGATGTCGTCCCAGGGGATTTCGCCCTGCGTGAAGAGGCGGGCCTCGATGGTCTCGGAGCCCGGGGCAAAGCGGTCGCTGGTGAGGCGCGCGAGGTAGAACAGGTGAACCTGGCCCACGCGCGGAACGCTCAGCAGCGTGAACAGGTCTTCCATGACGAAGGACGCGCCGGATTCTTCTTCGGTCTCCCGCGCCGCGCCCTGGGCGCAGGTCTCGCCCAGTTCCATGAAGCCGGCGGGCAGGGTCCATTTGCCCCAGCGTGGCTCGATGTTGCGGCGGCACAGCAGCACCCGTTCGCCCAGGTAAGGCACGGTGCCGACCACGTTCAGCGGGTTTTCATAGTGGATGGTGTCGCAGGCCGGGCACACCGCGCGCTCGCGCGTGTCGCCGTCGTCGGGGACACGGTGGACGACGGCAGTGCCGCAGTTCTTGCAGTGCTTGATCGGAGTGCGCATCGACCGCAGTGTAAGGGCGCGAGCGCAGCGACGGGCGGGCTGCCGCCAGCAGCCAGGCCGGAGGCGCCACGCCCCATGGATTCCTTCGCGCCTCCTGCGCGACCTTTGCGTTCGTGTTCCGACTTCCGGTCGGACGCCTCAGGTCTTGCGCGGTGCCGCAGCGCCCGCCTTGGCGTGCTTCTCGATCAGGCTGCGCGCGGACTCCATCAGTTTCTTGCCGTCGAAGCCTCGCTTGTTCATGTCTTCGATCCACTCGACCTCGACCAGGCGGGCCTTGCGGCGGAACTCCTGGGCGTCGGCCGCCGGAATGGTGTGGATGGTGTTCTTGCGGTCCACCGCGCTCTTGCGTCCGATGGGATCGTTGCCTTGCTGCGTACGCCCCAGCCACCCCGAGGTGTCGATGCCGGAGTTCGCATCGATCACCTTCTTGAGGTCGGGTGCCAGCGAGTTGTACTTGTTGCGGTTCATGGCCATCACGAAGGTGGTGGTGTAGAGCGCGCCACCGGCCGGATCGAACTCGCTGTGGAAGCGGGTGAGCTCGTGCACCCGCACCGAGGGCACGACTTCCCAGGGAATGACGCAGCCGTCGATGGTGCCCTTGGACAGCGCGTCCGGGATCTGCGGCAACGGCATGCCCACCGGCACCGCGCCGAGGTAGCCGAGCATCTTGGTGATCTGGCGCGTGGGGCCGCGCAGCTTCATTCCGCGGACGTCCTCGGCGGTCTTGATCAGCTTGTCCTTGGTGTGGAACATGCCGGGTCCGTGGACGTGCAGGGCCAGCACATGGGTGTCCTTGAACTCGTCCTGGGCGGCGGTCTGCACGTACTCCCAGTAGGCACGCGAGGTCGCTTCGGCGTTGTTCATCATGAACGGCAGCTCGAAGACCTCGATCCGCGGGAAGCGGCCTGCGGTGTTGCCAGGCAGCGTCCAGACGATGTCGACCACGCCGTCCTTGGCCTGGTCGTACAGCTGCACCGGCGTGCCGCCGAGCTGCATGGCCGGGTAGCCCTCGAACTTGATGCGGCCGCCGGAGTCCTTCTCGACCTTGTCCATCCAGGCCTTGTGCATGGTCAGCCACACGTTCGACTGGGGCGACATGAAGGTGTGGAACTTGAGGGTGACCGCCTGCTGGGCGAGACCGCTCAGGCCGGGGGCGCCAAGGGCTACCGCGGCGGTGGACTGGAGCAGGGTGCGACGCTGGATCATGATTCGGGTTTCCTCGGGGATTGCTGAAGGGTTAGGGCGGACCTTACCGCAGCGTCCGGACACCGCCTACGGGGCTTTCCCTCAACCGATGAAGCGCAGGATCCAGAGCGACAGGGCCGGGAAGAACAGCAGGAGCGCTGTGCGGACCACGTCGCTGGCCAGGAAAGGCATCACGCCCCGGTAACTCTCGAAGATGGGCACATCCTTGGCGAGTCCGTTGACCACGTAGACGTTCAGCCCCACCGGCGGCGCCAGCAGGCCGAAGCCCACGGTCATGAGCACCATGATGCCGAACCAGATGGCGGTGTGCTCGGGCGTCAGGCCGAAATCCAGGCTCATGATCATCGGGAAGAAGATCGGGATGGTCAGCAGGATCATGGACAGCTCGTCCATGACGGCGCCGAGCACCACGTACAGCAGCAGGATGGCGGTGACCACGGCCAGCGGCGGCAGGCCCCAGGCCTTGACGGCGTCGGCGAGCTGGGCGGGGACCTGGGTCAGGGCCAGCGCCGAATTCATCAGGTCGGCGCCCAGGAAGATCATGAAGATCATGGCCGAGGCCTGCGCAGTGGCGTAGAAGCAGTGCTTGAACTTGGCCAAGGTCATCTCGCGCTTGGCGAGCGCCGCCAGGAAGGTCGAGGCCGCGCCCACCGCCGCGCCTTCGGTCGGCGTGAACCAGCCACCGTAGATGCCGCCGAACACCAGCATGAAGATGGCGATGATGGGCAGCACGCCCAGCAACAGCGAGCCGGTCACGCGTGGTCGGTCGTCGTCGTGCTCGGGCGCGTGCCCGGGCACCAGTCGCACGTACAGCGCGATGGCGATGATGTAGCCGATGACCGCGATCAGCCCCGGCACCATGGCGGCGGCGAACAGCTTGGCAATGTTCTGCTCGGTCAGGATGGCGTAGATCACCAGCGGCACGGAAGGCGGGATCAGGATGCCCAGGGTGCCACCGGCCGCCAGGGCGCCCGTGGCCAGGCGCCCGGAGTAGCCGTGGCGCTTCATCTCGGGCAGCGCGACCGAGGTGATGGTGGCGGCGGTGGCAACGGAAGAGCCGCAGATCGCGCCGAAGGCGGCGCTGGCCAGCACGGCGGCCATGGCCAGCCCGCCGCGGAAGGCCGACATGAGCACCGCCGCGAACTGGAACAGCGCCCGCGAGATGCCGCCCTGCGTGGCGAACTGTCCCATCAGGATGAACAGCGGGATGACCGACAGGTCGTAGCTGGCGAAGCGGGCGAAGGCCTGCGTGTTGAGGAAGAAGGACAGTGGCAGCCAGCCCGCCTGCAGGATGTAGCCCGTGGCGCCGGCGACGAACATTGAAATGGCGATCGGAATGCGGATGGCCATCAGCCCCAGCATCACGCCGAAGATCAGTCCGGTGAGGCCCATGGGGGTCATGCCTGCGCCTCCGCCGGAAAGCCGCGCACCGCCTGTAGCAGCCCGATGAGCGCCGTCAGGGCCAGCGCCGGGACCATGAAGGCATAGACGATCCACTCGGGAAAGCCCAGCATCATCGTGCCCGACTGCGTCCTCCAGGCGTTCAGGCCACCCAGGGCCGTGCGCCAGGTCATCAGCGCCATCGCGCCCGCAAGCAGCAGGGCGCCCAGCCTGTCGAGCCAGGCCACGGTGGGGCCGGTCGCCTTGGCGGTGAAGAAGTCGACGATGATGTTCGCGCGCGTGGCCTGGGCCCAGGGCAGGAACAGTGCCACGGCCGCCCCCGTGGCGGCACCGGTGAGCTCGAAATCACCGACCAGCGTGATGCCGACAGTGTTTCTGCCGATGAGGCTGGCGCAGGTCATCAGGGTGATGAACGTCAGCAGCAGGCCGGCGAGGATGGCGCAGAACTTCGCCAGCAATTCCAGGATGCGCATGGGCGGCTTGGGTCTCAGGAGGAGGGAGGGTGA
>DAIMZU010000272.1:0-4756 GCA_036733845.1 Ramlibacter sp. | reverse complement strand
GCACTGGCCGGGTACCGGCCCGCCAGCCGAGTGCCCAGGCGATCACGGCCGCCAGCAGCAGCCCCGCGCCCAGCGCGGTGAGCAGCCGCCAGCGGCGCGGGGCCCGATCGGCCTCTTCACCGGGCAGGGACACCGCGTGCGCGTGCAGGCCGGGCGGGCTTTGGCGTTCGCGCTGGGCATCGGCTCGGCGCAGTGCATCGAGGATGAGGGACATCTCGGATCTTCCTTCTGTCTGTCGGGGGCGTCAGGGCCGCTCGCGCAGCCGGGGCTCGTCCACCCGGGCGACGCGATTGAGCTGCATGTAGGTCAGGGGCGTGAAGGTGCCGGTCGGCACGAGGCCTTGCGCGACCTGGAAGCTGCGCAGGCGCTCGCGCAGGCCGACCTGCGCACCACTGGTGCTGCCCGCGCCGGGGAGGTCTGGCAGTTGCGCCGCGGCCCAGTCCACCACCGGGCTGCGCCAGGCGTCGGCGCTGCGTCCGGTGTAGCCCTCGGGCGAGCGCCACAGCGTCGCCCAGTCACCCTTCCAGCGCCGCCCCAGGGCCTCCAGCGTCACGGTCTGCTCCGTGCCCTGTGCCCGCAGCGTGGCGCTGTCGCCCGATAGCTTGACCAGCAGGGCGTACGAGGGCGTGCCGTCGGGATCGAGGGTGACGATTCCCGGACGGTCCAGCTCGCGGATGAGAGGCAGGCTGAGCGTGCCGCGGAAGCAGTGCAGCCCGCCGCGCGCAAGCTGCGCGCAGGCCGGACCTGTCGCGGGCACCTCCGCGCCCCAGGCACCGGCCAGCTCGCGCCAGGCCTCCTCCTGGCTCGCCAGCAGCCGCGGCGGCAGGTCCGCTGCCGGGACGGGAGCCGGCGCCGCGGTGGGTGACGGCGACACCTCGGCCGGAGCGGTCGGCGCTGCGGCGGGACGCAGCCACGCGAGGGCCCGCGCCTCCGGCACCTCCCATGCGAAATGGAGAGCGGCCGCGACACCGACTCCGAGCGCGAGCACCCCTGCCGCGCCTGCAGCCAGCCACCGCGCCGGGCGCGGCGCGCGCGCGCGGTCGTCGAAGACTTCACTGGCTGCCTGGTCCACCAGCGCCGGCGAGACCGAGCCGCGCGAACGCGCGAAGGCGCCCAGCAAGGCGCGGTCACACAGCAGGTTGATGCGGCGCGGGTTCCCGCGCGCGAGCCGGTGGATCCGGCGGATGGCGCGCGGATCGAACGGGCCCACCCGCTCGAGCCCCGCGACCTCGAGGCGGTGGCGAACGTAGCGCGCCGTCTCGCGCTCATCCAGCGGCATCAGGTGGTAGCGGGCGATCACGCGCTGGGCGAGCTGCTCGAGCTGGGGGCGGGCCAGGATGTCCCGCAGCTCGGGCTGGCCGATCAGGATGATCTGGAGCAGCTTGCGCTCGGAGGTCTCGAGGTTGGTCAGCAGGCGCAGTTGCTCGAGCACGTCGGGCGAGAGGTTCTGGGCCTCGTCGATGACCAGCACGCACTGGCGCCCGGCCGCGTGCTCCTGGAGCAGGAAGGCGTTGAGCGCATCGACGTAGCCCTTCACGCCCTCTCCTGTGCCCGGCACCTCGCCGGCGGGCACCTGGAACTCCTGGCAGATGGTCTGCAGCAGCTCCGCCACCGTGAGCCGGGGATTGAAGATGTAGGCGACGCGGCACTGCGCCGGAACCTGCTCGAGGAACGCTCGGCAGACGGTGGTCTTGCCGGTGCCGATCTCGCCCGTCAGCAGCACGAAGCCGCCGCCGCTGGACAGGCCGTAGACCAGGTGCGCCAGCGCCTCGCGGTGGCGCTCGCTCATGAACAGGTAGCGCGGATCGGGAGCGATCGAGAAGGGCTCCTGGCGGAGCCCGAAAAAGGGCGCGTACATACGCCCTAGGATACTCTGCCACCCCGGCGGACAGCCACCCGCTTCAGGACGCCGCCACGAGGGGCGTGCGCCGCGCACCGCGCACCTGCAAGGCACTGAAGATCAGCAGCAGTTGCAGCAGCACCAGCGCGATCCACACGCCCTGGAACTTCTGGCGGTCCATCAGCGCGCCGAACAGCAGCGGCGCGATCGCCTGGCCGATGTCCAGGCCCGAGTACACGACACCGTACACCCGTCCGGACGCGTTCTCGGGCGTGGATCGCTTGACGAGCAGGTCGCGCGAAGGCCCCGCCACGCCCGATGCGACCCCCATCACGCCGAACAGTGCCAGCACGGCCGCGCCCGACAGATCGGTGAAGCCGATCACCAGTGCGGCCGCGGCCGCGATGCCGAAGCCGGAGGCGACCACCCGCTCGCAGCGCGCGGGGTCGCTGGCCAGGAATCCGCCGGCCAGCGATCCGCCTGCGCTGCAGAGCATGTAGACGGTCACGCACAACGCCGCCAACCCCAGGGGGATGCCGTGGAGGTAGCGCGCGGCCTGCGGGGCATAGGTCTGGATGACGGTGAGCACCAGTGCGAAGCACAGGAAGAACCAGAAGCACATCCAGACCGCCGGGATGCGCAGGAAGTCCAGGCTGCTCGCGCTGCCCCCCGCGGTGCCCCGCGCCAGGCCGGGCGACTCGGCCGCAAGCGCCAGCCCTGCGCGCTTCCACCACAGGATGGCGATGATCGAGAAGACGAAAGCCGCGGCACCGAGCAGCGCCACGCGCCACGAAAACGCCACCGCCAGCGGCACCAGCATCGCTGGGGCCAGCCCCCAGCCCAGGCTGCCGGTGACCGCGTGGATGCTGTAGGCGTGCCCGATGCGTGGCGCGCTGACCTTGCGGTTCAGGAGCGTGTAGTCGACCGGGTGGAACACGCCATTGCCGACGCCGGCCACCGCCGCACACAGCGCCAGCACGCCATAGCTCGGCGCCGCGGCCATGCCGAGCGCGGCCACCCCGATCATCCCCAGGCCGACGAACAGGATCGGCCGCGGACCGAGACGGTCAACGAGGAAGCCCGAGGTCGCCTGCACCGCGCAGGAGACCACGAAGAACACCGTCATCAGGAAGCCGAGCTGGGTGTAGCTGACCTGGAACGCGTCCTTCAGCCAGGGAAACAGCGGCGCGAGCAGCAACTGGCTGAAATGGCTGACCAGGTGCGCGCTGCCGACCAGGGCGATGATGCCGGCGTCCTGGCGCAGCGGCACGGCGGAAGGAGTGGAACTGCTCATGTCTTTGCAGGGGATTATCGCGCCCACACAATAGCGGGACTCGAACGAAAGGATTTCCATGGACATCCAGGGCAAGGTCGCCATCGTCACTGGCGGCGGCAGCGGGATCGGGGCGGCGGTCGTGCGCCGCTTCATGGCCGCAGGCGCGCGAGGCGTGATTGCCGCCGACATCGACCTGGACCGGGCCAGGGGAGTGGCCGCAGGCTGCGGCGCGCTGGCCCTGCGCTGCGATGTTTCCCGAGAGGCGGACATCCAGGCCCTGGCGGAGGCTGCGCGCGAGCGCTTCGGCGCCATCGACGTGTACGTCTCCAACGCAGGCGTGCTCGGCCGCCCCGGCGGCTTCGAACTGGACGACCCGCTCTGGGAGCGGATGTGGCAGGTGCATGCCATGGCCCATGTGTGGGCGGCGCGAGCGGTCGTTCCGCAAATGGTCGAGCGAGGAGGCGGCGCCTTCGTCGTCACCGCCTCGGCGGCCGGCCTGCTGAACATCGTCGAGTCCGCGCCTTACGGCGTGACCAAGCACGCGGCCGTGGGGTTTGCCGAATGGCTGCGGATCGCCCACGGCCGGCGCGGGGTCGAGGTCACCTGTCTGTGCCCCCAGGGCGTGCACACCGACATGACCCGTGACGGAGGTGGCTCTGCCGCGCTCGACGGCATGCGGACCGCGGACGAAGTGGCCCAGGTGCTGCTCGATGCCATGCAGGAAGGTCGCTTCCTGGCCCTGCCGCACCCCGAGGTGCATCGTTATCTCCAGGCCAAGGTCCAGGACTACGACCGCTGGCTCGGCGGCATGCAGAAGCTGCATGCGCTGCATGCCGGCGGCAGCACCTGATCGGGGACGAAGCATGGTCACCTTGTATCGCCGCACCCGCGTCTGGGCCGTGGAATACCGCTACGAGGGACGCACGCGTCACTGGCTGAAGGCCTTGCCCCAGGATGCCGATGCGGACGCCCTCCTGCGCGCGCAGCTGCAGGATCTGTACGGGCGGCACGCCGAACTGGTTTCGGTCCGGCCGGCGACGGCGGAGGAGGAGGCGGCTTTCAACCGGGGCGAGGCACCCGTCAACCCGTTCTGTCCGGCGAGCCCTGCGACAGGCTCAGGCCCTTGGACAGGCAAGGGCCGCTGAGCCCCTCTCCGTTCGGGCTGAGAAGGGCGAGTTGGCAGCGGCGGATGGCTATTGGATCTGCGAACTCGTCGGCGGCTGATCCTGAGGCGAAGCGAACAGGCGTGCCGCATCGACCGGATCGAACCGGTATTGCGTGCCGCAGAAGTCGCAACCCACCTCGATGTCGGGCCGCTCGGCCAGGATGCTCTCGGCTTCTTCCCGCCCGAGGCCGCGGATCATGCCAGCCACCCGTTCGCGGCTGCAGCTGCACTCGAAGCGCGGCGCCTGGGGCGGGAAACGCATCAGGCGCTCTTCCCAGAACAGCCGCCGCAGGATGGTCTCGACGTCGAGTTCGAGCAGTTCCTGCCGGGTGAGGCTGGCCGCCAGCGTGGCGATGCGGTTGTAGTCTTCGTTGACGCCGATCTCGTCCTCGTTCGCCTTGCTGACCAGGCTGCCCGCCAGGTTGCCCTCGCCTTCGACCGGCAACCGCTGGATGAGCAGGCCCGCGGCCACCTT
>DAIMZU010000271.1:751-4759 GCA_036733845.1 Ramlibacter sp. | reverse complement strand
GCCGACGAACTGCCGGGCCAGGAAAGCCGCCTTGCGCAGGTTCGCGCTGCCGGCCTCGGGGCTGAGATGCGGCCACAGCGCCTCGACCACCTGCTCCTGCGCGAGGCTGCGCTGCGGCTGCAGGCTCAGCAGCTGCATCAGTTCGCCGGCGCGGCGGCTGGGCCGGACCCCGGCGGCTGGCGCGCTGCCGGCCAATTGCACGCTGAAAGCCCCAAGTACCTGGATCGACACGGGCCCGTGCGGCTGGGCCGCGTGCTGCCGAGCTTGGGTGGCCATGCTTTCCTCCTTGTACCGCGAATGCGGGAACGTTTCGGGAACGCCCGGAGTGGAGCATGACAGGACTTCCCCCCAAGTGCAAAGGAGCTACCCATGACCACCACCCCAACCCCCAGCCTGTACGAACGCCTCGGCCGCTTCGACGGCATCACGCGCATCGTCCACGACGTGATGGAGGCACACCTGGCCAACCCTGCAGTCGCACCGCGGTTCCGCAATGTCAAGGACCTGGACCATGCAAGGAAGATGGCCGCCGAGTTCTTCTGCGCCGGCTGTGGCGGCCCCGAGCCCTACACCGGCCGCGACCTGCTCGTCACCCACAAGGGCATGAACATCAGCGAGCAGGAGTACATGGCCGCCATGGACGACATCCTGGGCGCGCTCGAGAAGAACGACATCGACCCGGGCACCCGCGGCGAAGTGACGGCGATCCTGTACTCGCTGAAAGGGCAGGTGATGCGGGTGTAAGGGCGCGCAGGCCCGTCAGGCGAACTGGGCCGGATCGATGGGTTTCTGGTCGACGGCCTGGGCGCGCGGGCGCGCGACCACGCTGTCGTCAACCGCCAGCCCGCGTGCGCGCTCGTCCTTCGGCAACGATCGGAGGAGGCCCGCCTCGTGGCTGGCGCCCTCGAGGACGAAATCGGCAAACCGCTGGGTCACATGGCCGATCAGCTCGGCCGTGGTCGGCCTGGAACCCAGCTTCCCGCCGATCTTTGCCATGAGGTGCGTCAGGGAGGTGTGCAGCGCCGCTACGCCTTCCCTGGTCGGCGGGCCAGCCGCTTCCATCTCCCCGAGCACGGAACGAAGGTCGCTCGCAAGTTGATCGACGACCTCCGGCTCGAGCGGTCCGCTCCCGGCCGACTTGCCGGCCGCGGCTCGCTCCTCGAGAATCTCCCTGAAGAGCGGCGAGTCCATCACACCCGGAAAATCGCGCTGGATCTTGCTTTGCCCACCCAGCACGCGCTCGCGGGTGAAGAAGTCGATGCTCCGGTTCTCACCGGTGCCGCCCGCGCCGCGGGCGCCGTGATTCATGTGGGCGGACGCGACCAGGTCGTTGCCGGCGTGGCCGAAGTCGATGCGGGCGATGCGCAGTTCACCGCCTCTTTCGACCACCAGAAAATTGCCGGGGTTGACGTCGTGGTCGCCGATCCTGGCGCTGTCGAGCAGGTGGCGGATGATGTCCTTGGCTGCGGCTTCCCCGAGCGGCACGTACTTTCCGGCACGGGCCAGGCTGACGCCGGACGCATCGAACTTGATCTGCACATGGCCTCGTCCGGGTTGCGCGGCCATGGTGGTGTCGAAGAACTGGTCCAGGTTGCCCAGGCTTCCTTTGACGTACGCCGAGGTGAGCGCGAATTTGCCGCTCACGTCGTCGAAGAGCGGTTCCACGTCGGGGACCAGACCGAGCCCGGGCGCAGCAACCTCCGCCATCGCCTTGGCAAACCGTGCCGCGATGACCTCGGCGGTGACCTCGGTGTCGCCCTTGAAGGCACGCTTCGCCTCGAGTGTGAGCCGCGCCGTCGCTCCCAGGCCCTGAGCATTCGCGCCGAGCACCTTGAGCTGAGCCCTCTCGGATTGCCCGGGTGCGCCTTTTCCCTTGGCGTCTTTCACCAGCACTTCGCTGCCGGATTTTCCCTCGCCGGCGCGGACGCGTTTCCAATCCTTTCCGAACTTGAGGGACAAAGCCGTGCCTGGCCGCGCGGACTCGCCCCCCGGGGATGGCACCATCCGGTTCGCCCGTGCTTGCGACGAGACCAGGGCGGAGGTGCGCGCCTGGCTTGCCGGCAACGCGATGGTCTGACGCTGTCGCAGGCTGGTGGGAAAGACGAACTCCGCGAACCTTTGCAAGGACAGGCGCAAGGCGGTGAGGCGGCTGGTCGGCTGTCTGACCAGATCAATTGTCGGACTGGTCAACCGCTCCAACGATGGCTTGTGAAAGCTCAGGCTCGCGATATCAGCAGACCTCATCGACACCTTTCCATGCGGCTGCGAGCCGATTGGGCGAAACACTCACCCATCCCATTGTGGATGCGGACAGCTCCCGCGGAAAGCCCCTGCAGCCGCGCTCAGCGCATGTAGCGTTCCTCGAGGTCCGCCTTGTCCTGGGCGAGCGCCTGCTCGGTGTCGCGCACCAGCCCTCGCTTGACGACCGGTGCGACCCACTTCAGCACGCCCTTGATCGGCAGTTCCACCCGCACCTTGACGCGCGTGCGCTCAGGACCGAGGGCCTCGAATGCCTGGGTGACCAGCAGGCCCGCATTGGTTCCACGGAGGCTGCGCAAGGTGGAACTGCCGTCGGGCAGTGAGCGGACCTCCATGGCGTCCTCGTGCAGCATGCCGAGCACCCGCCGCCGGCCGGTGAATGAACAGATGGCGCCCTGGCGGCGAACGTCGCGCACCTCGAGGTCGGGGTGCACGCCGGTCCGGGCATGGTGCTCCATATCGACGAACTGTTGCCGCACGACGTCGATCGCACGGGCAATTTCGGTCTGTCGCTCTACGATGATCGTCGATATGGGGCCTCCAGTTGGGCAAGGCGGGTCCGCGGATTGTGCTGCCGGGGCTAACGGGAGGCAAGCCTGAAGCCAGGGCCCTAATGTTATCGATTTCTCGTTATCATCTGGGCATGGAACGCAGCACCCGCCAACGCCACGCCATCCGCCAGGCCCTGAACGCCGCCGGGCGTCCCCTGCTCGCACCCGAGGTGCTCGAAGCGGCCCGCACGCAGGTGGAGGGCCTCGGCCTGGCCACGGTGTACCGCAACCTCAAGCAGATGGTCGAGGACGAGGAGTTGTCGCTCGTTCTGCTGCCGGGCGAGAACCCGCGCTACGAGGCCGCCGACCGGGGACACCACCACCATTTCCAGTGCACCGTCTGCCAGCGCGTGTTCGACGTGCACGCCTGCCCCGGCGACCTCGCGCGGCTGGCGCCCGTCGGCTTCACGGTGGAGTCGCACGAGCTGACCCTGTATGGCCGCTGCGCGGACTGCGCCGCATCGCGGGCCGCCGCCTGACGACCAAGGGTCCTGCCGACACGTAACCCAGCGCCCTTTCCCTTCATCCCTGAACGCCGCACAACGGCGGGGCCAGTTGGCCCCGCAGGGCCCTCTTTTGCCTGTGCTTCGACGAATGACCCATCCGCCCCCTCCCCACCCTGCCATGAACCGCAATCTCCACGCCCTTCCCATCGCCCTCGCGGCCGCTGCCCTGTTCGCCAGCGCGGCACAGGCCCAGTCCTCCCCCGCCGCGGCGGGATGGCAGGTCGGCGCCGTTGTCGACGCCAGCGCCTCATCCGCCGAACTGGCCCTGGGCCATCGCGACAAGGGCCTGGCCCTGGGCCACAGCGACGTCAGCGCCTCCGGCCCGCTGGGGCGCCACCTGCACGGGCGCGTCACGGCGGTGGCGCACACCGAGGACCGCAAGCTCGAAGCCGAACTGGAAGAAGCCTGGGCCGAGACGCGCACGCTGCCCGCGGGCCTGCAGCTTCGCGCCGGCCGATTCGCGTCGCAGGTGGGCTACCTGAACGAGCAGCATCCACATGCCGACGATTTTGTTCAGCGTCCGCTCATGCACCGCGCCTTCTTCGGCCGGCACTGGGTCGACGACGGACTGCGCCTGAACTGGACCGCTCCCACCGACCTCTACCTGCGCCTGGGCGCCGAGGTGCTGCGCGGGCGCGGCCTGGTGCGCGAAGCCGCCAATGCCCCGGCCGTCGGCGCCGGCGTGCTGTCGG
>DAIMZU010000271.1:0-741 GCA_036733845.1 Ramlibacter sp. | reverse complement strand
CTGTCGGCGCGCGTCGGCGGTGACCTCGGCCCCAGCCACGGCTGGCAGGCCGGCCTATCCTGGGTGCACAACCGCCGCCAGGCCGAGTCGGAGCACCACGACGATGACGGCGCCGACCCGGACGCGCACGACGGCCACGGCGTCGGCTCCGCGCACTCGCACGGTGCGAGCTTCAGCGGACGGCGGATGTGGCTGGGTGACATCACCTGGAAGTGGGCGCCCGGCGGTAACAACGCGCGCCAGCAAGTGCGCCTCGCCTACGAACGCGCCCGGGTCAAGGGCCTCGGCCCGAACGCCGTCGCGGGCGACCGGCACGCGGGCGATTACGTCAGCGCGGTGTGGCGTTTCGCGCCGACCTGGGAAGCGGGTGTCCGCACCAGCCTGCTGAAGGTCCGCATCGCACATGACGACCACTTCGATGATGGCCGCATGCGCGAGAACGCGGTGATGCTCGCGTACAAGCCGACGCATGCGCAGGCGCTGCGCCTGCAGTACACGCAGCAGCAGGATCGCGGCGGCTTCGAGAACGCCGCGCGCGCCGTCCAGCTGCAATACGTCCTGAGCTTCGGTGCCCATGCCGCGCACGCGTTCTGAGGCCGGGCGACGCCTGCGCGCTGGCCTGGCCGGCGCCGCCCTGCTGGCCGCGGCCAGCGGCGCGCAGGCGCTGTCGGTGTTCGCCTGCGAGCCGGAGTGGGCGGCGCTGGTGCGCGGACTCGCGCCGCACGCGCCGGTCCGCACCGC
>DAIMZU010000270.1:0-4763 GCA_036733845.1 Ramlibacter sp. | reverse complement strand
GGCAAGGGGTTCGTCCGTCTCGCTGACCTTACCGATGTCCACGGCAACGCCGTCGCGGACCACGAGAACCCGCCAGTCCTTCATGTTCATGCCTTGTACTCCTGTCGTCGATGTGCCCCGGACGGGGCGGTTGTGCTTGAGTAGGCCGCCCTCTCGGCCCTGCGCGGGCTGGGGGGGCTGGCCCGGGGATCAGGCACCCTCGGCCACGGCCTCTTTGGGCTGCGGATCAGCGGCGTCGGCGTCTGCATCGCCCTCGCCGGTCCCGGCCGCGCCCGGGGCGTCGTCTGCTGCGCCGGCCTGCGGCCCCGGCACGTCGTCGCTCTCGCCTTCGTCCTCGTCGGCGGGTGCCGCATCCGGCTGCGCCGCATCGTCCGGGGACGGCAGGCGCAGCATGGCGGGAAGCCATCCGGTCGCGGCGACCGCCTGCTCGGCACCGCTGGCCGCTGCGTCCTTCTTGAGCGCCTGCAGCGGGGCGGCGGCCTGGGCGCTGACCGCCTCGGTCACGACTTCGGCGATGCGGGCCTTGGACACGTGGTTGAAGTAGGACCCCGCCGTGGCCTTCCACCACTTGCTCATGTCCAGGCCCAGCGCCAGGGCAAGGCCATCGGTGCGCTGCTTTTTCGGCTCGGAGGGATAGACGCCGCTGACGGTGAGCGCGACCAGGAAGGTGAACAGGCGCGAGATGGCCGCCGCATCCAGGGTGAGCATCCAGGGCAGCACGGCATCCACCTTCTGCGGCAGCAGCGCCTGCCAGTGCTTGCGCTCGGCCTCCAGCGCCTGCCACGCCGCGCATGCCTTGATGTCGTCGGCGTCCTGGTGCAGGATCGCGTGGGTGTCGGAGACGCCCAGCGTGAGGGGATCGCCGCTGCTGTACAGGTGCTGGTAGCCGTCGATCAGCAGCTTGGTCGCCATCTGCGCAGTGGCCACCGCGACCGCCACGTCGGGACGGCCCAGCAGTTCCGCCTGGATCGCCGCGACACGGTGCGCGGTGAGGTTGCGCGTCAGGCGGTCGGAATGGACGGGCCGGGTCTTCGCGGCGGGCAGGGACACCAGCGCGGGATCGCCCTCGCCGGCCAGCGCGCTGCCGTTGCGCGTGGCCTGGGCCAGTTGCGCCATGTCGGCGCGGTCGTCCGGGCGGATCAGGCCGTAGCGCACGGCGGGCGCGGCATCGGTGCCCACGTAGACCACGCAGCCCGCCTGCGACATGAGTTCGGGCGGCCAGACCGACAGCGCCTCGGTGATCGCCTCCATCTTGGCGTTCAGGTCGTCGCACTCGGCTTCCAGGCGGCGGTACTCTTCCTCGGCGGCGCTGTCGTCTTCCTCCTGGTCGCAGATGTCGTCCATGCGCTGGGTGCGCTCGGCGACCTGCGCCTCCAGGTTGTCCAGTTCGGCGGCTTGCTCGGCGCTGGGCTCGCGCGCGGCCTTGCGCAACTCGCCATGCTTGGCGTATTCGTCGCTGACGTAGCGGGCGCGGACGTCCACCCACTTCCAGCCCTCGGCGCCGACCTGCTTGGCCTTGCGCTGCAGCTTGGCCACGGCCAACTGGTCGAGCAGCACCGGGTCGAGCAGGTAGACCTTCTTCTCGTCTTCGCTGAACAGGTCGCGCCGCGTGGGACCGCCCGCCTTCTCGTAGGCCTTGACCGTGACGTAGCGTGCCACGGGGTTGCGGTCGGACTCGATTTCTCCCTGCGTGAGGATGCGGCGCAGGTGGTCGGGGTGGCGGTTCCACGCATCGAGCCCGGCCCAGGCCTGTTCCTGGCGTTCGTGGTCGTCCACCGAGGCCAGCACCATGAGGCATTCGAGGTCGATCTTCTTCTCGCGGTACTGCGCCATGAGCTTGGGGGACACCGAGGCGAGCTTCATGCGGCGCTTGACCACCAGCGGCGTGACGCCGAACGCCGCCGCCACGTCCTCGACGGACCTGCCCATGCCGATGAGCTTGGCGAAGGCGAGGAACTCGTCGGCCGGGTGCATCGGCACGTGGTACGTGTTCTCCGTGAGGCTGGACAGCAGCCCCCGGTCGGCGGGCACGACCAGCACGGGCACGGGGTAGTTCTCCGGCAGGTCGCCTGCGGCCACCAGCAGCCCGATGGCCTGCAGGCGGCGGCCGCCCGCGCAGACCTCGTGCAGGTTGCGCGGGCCCTTGACCGCGATGAGGTTCTGCAGCACGCCGCATTCCTTGATGGAGGCGGCCAGCTCGGTGAGGCTCATCTGCGGCTTGCCGCCCGGCGCAGGGCTGGGCGTGCGTGCCTGGTAGTCGACGGAAAGGACCAGCTGGTTGAAGGGGATGTAGGTGCGCGGCGAGGCCTCGATGATGGCCTCGACTTCCGCTTTGGAAATCTTCATGGGTGCTCCTGATGGATGGACGCCGGACGCGGCGGGATGCCTCGTCCGTGAGTCCAGGTTCTCACCCGCCGGCGCTTCATCAAGGGCACGCGCGGCTGCCCCCCCGCAGCGGCGCGCGGGACCGGCTGGCGCGGCAACGGGAGCGCCCGACGAGCCCCCTCTAGAATTCCCGCTGTGCAGCTTCGATGCACGCGGGGGCATGCGCCCCCAGCCGCAAACGCAAAAGAAGGGAAACATTCCATGGCAACTGCGAAGACAACCGCCAAGGCCGCTGCGCCTGCGAAGAAGACCGCGAGGGCCTTTGCTCCCGCAAAGAAGACCGCCCGGGCCGATGCGCCTGCGGCGAAGGCCGCCGCGCCCATCAAGCCCATCAAGGACGCGCTCAACAAGACCGCGCTGGTCAATCACATCGCCGCGCAGGCCGACGTGGACGCCAAGTCGGTCAAGGCGGTCCTGGCCGCGCTCGAAACGGCCGTCCTCGGCTCGGTCGACAAGAAGGGCGTGGGCACCTTCACGCTGCCCGGCCTGCTCAAGCTGGACGTGGTGAAGGTGCCGGCCAAGAAGAAGCGCTTCGGCAAGGATCCGTTCACCGGCGAGGAGCGCTGGTTCCCGCCCAAGCCGGCATCGGTGAAGATCAAGGCCCGCGCGCTCAAGAAGCTCAAGGACGCCGCCCTCTGACCCCGTCCGGGTCCGGGCGCGCGTCCGGATCCGGAACCGGTTGCGGGTCCGCGCGGCTGCGCAACCGGGTCGCCGCGGTTGCGCAATCGCGCGCACCCTCGCGGCGACATCGGGCAGGGCGCCGGCGCCTGTTCGCATCGCCAGCAGCCTGTCTCCCGCTCCATCCATTGCCGGGGCACCCGGCAGTCCTTCCGCAACCACGCGGAAATTCGAGGTCTCATCCGAGCGCTGCCGCGTCGGAGGCGATGCCGCTGCAGGCGGATCGCACCGCAACGAGGCCCGTGACGTAGTCCATGGGTGGGAGCCTCGCCCGGCCCCGCACACCACTGGCACTTGCGTGCCCGGCGCACCTGCCGGCCCGTCCACATGCTGCCGCCACGAACCCGGGTCGGGGACAATACGCGCTTTGTCCGTCTTGCTTTCCGTGTCTGCTCCCGTCTCCTTCTCCGTTCTGTTGCTGCTAGATGCCCCCCATGGCAGCCTGGCCGAGATCGAGCTGACGCGCGCGGACCTGCCGGTCGGCACGCGCAGCCACTGGCTCTGGATCGAGGAGAGAACCGTCACGGAGCTGCAGGCCATCGGCACGGGAACGCCGTCAAGGAAGGCATTCGACCGTGCGGTCCTGGCCCTGGACGGCGAGCGGGCCGAACTAATCTGGCCGAGCGGCCTGTGCGACGCGCTCAAGGTCGACCCCGGGCGCATGCTGCGTCCCGAGTTCCTGCGGCTCGTGCATCAGCACGTGAACTGAGAAGCCCGCGCGCCCCGCTGCGCGCGCTGGCGCATCAGTTCGGCATAGCGAGCGCTGACGGCCGCGCCGTCGAGACAATCCACCGCGATACCGACCGCCCGCGCCACACGTCGGCGCACCGAGGCGAGGTGGCGGGCCTCGGCGGGCGTCGGCATGCACACCGGCCAGCCCGCTTCATAGAGCAGGTGCGGGGGAATCTCGGCTTCCGCGGCCTGCCGCGCCGCGGCCCGCTCCTTGGCCTCGGCGACCCCGGCCCACAGCGGCGCGTCGAGCAGGTCGGGGGCCACGTCGCCCAGCCAGCCGCCCGGCTGGAACGAGAACGTGCTGCGCGCCTCCAGCGCCACCAGTTCCCGGTAGACGGCGGCGTTGTCCCCGCAGCGCGATGCGGCGCCCAGGTCGCTGCGCGAGGCCAGCACGCAGAAGGCGCAGGACACGCGGCTGCTGCCGTAGATGCGGTAGGCCTCGTGCAGCACGCCGCCGTGCAGGCTGATGTAGTCGAGCACGTCGCGGCGCGGCCAATGGATGATGGCGTTCCAGGTCAGGCCCAGGCCGCGCGCGCGGGTCAGCGCCGCATCGCGCTTGGCGACCGGCTGGCGCGACCGCGCGGCGCTCTCCTCCCAGCGCAGCCCGAGCGCGGAGACTACGGGGCCGACAGGGTGCCGTGCGCGGATTGCCCTGGCGATGATCTGCGTCTTCATCTCCGAGGTATTAGGGCGACCGAATCTGCTTTGTGTGAACAACCTCCCTGAACCCCCTTGATCCAAGAGGGGCGCGGGGCTGTTGACACTCACAGAGCAGGACATGGTTGCCTGGCGTTATGGGGTACTTTGACCCATCTGTTAACTCCGAAAGCGATCACCTTGATTCCCAGATTCCGAGCATCCCCTTCAAGACAACTCCAATCCCACCATCGCATCCGCACCATCCTGTTCAGCACCGGCGAGCGCATGCCCGCGCTGGTGTCGGCGAACACCGGCATGCCGGTGTTCGC
>DAIMZU010000269.1:0-4778 GCA_036733845.1 Ramlibacter sp. | reverse complement strand
GTGCTCTATGGGCTGGCCTACGTCGGGCACCAGCTGGGTGGCACCGTCAGTGCCTGGCTGGGCGGCTTCGCCTACGAGGCCTGGGGCACGCACTGGATCGCCTTCGGCAGCGCGGGCGCGCTGCTGCTGGGGGCGGCGGCGATCTCGCTGCAGTTGCCGCGGCAGAAGGTGGCATGGGGGAGGGCGGTGGCGGCGTGAGGTGAAGGACTCCGTTCACGCGCGCGAGCCAGCCTCCTGCCTCGCCGCCCACACCCCCAGGCGTTCATTCCACGCCTGCATCCGGGCACCGGCGGCGGTTGCCGCATGTCCGCTGTTGGAGGCAACCAGCCTGTCCAGCAATTTTTCCTGCGCGGCGGAATACGTCTCAGGGAACAGCGGCACCACCGTCACCAGGCAATCCGCGTGGGCGCTGCCTGGGGCCGCGGGAAAGCCTTTGCCGCGGATGCGGTAGGCCAGGGCGCCGCGCTGCAGGCGCATCTGCTGCGGACCGGACGGTGTCGGGACTTCGATCCAGCGGTTGGCGACCCACGCGAAACCGTCCACCGGCAGTTCCAGGCGCAGCGTGCCGTCCGGCTCCAGGGTGAAAAACTCGTGGGGACGCAGCCTCACGACCACGTCCAGCGGCCGGCTGGCGGACTCGCCCGCCAGCTTTGCGCTGGCGCGCAGGAGGTGGCCATCGCGCACGCCGGGCGGCACGCGAAGCCGGGCACGCCAGGCACGGGGCGCCTGCCGGCCGGTGCCGGCGCAGGGTTCGCACGCGGGCTGGACCTTCCCGGTGCCTGCGCAGGTGCCGCAGGCGCCTGGCGTGGCCATCCAGGCGAACCACAGGTGCGGCCGGAGCCGGCCGGCGCCTCCGCAGTCGGCGCAGGACCGGGGCTGTGCCGCATGGCCGAGACCGCCGCAAGCCGTGCACGGATCAACGCACTGGCCGCGGAGGTCGCGGACGCATCCGCCGAATGCTTCCTCGATCGTCAGCTCGAGCGTCTGCTCCAGCGGTGCGGCTGCCTCGTCCACGTCCGGCGGCGCCGGCTCTTCGACGACACCGGATGCTTCCTGCAGGCGCTGCGCCCGGATGGCCTCGACCGCACGGTTGATCCGCTGGATCCGGCGCGTGGCCTGCGGGCTCGTGTTGCGATCGGGGTGCCACTGCGCCGCCAGCCGCCGCCAGGCGGCCTTCACCTGCGCGTCGGTGCAGCCGGGGGCCAGGCCCAGTTCGAGGTAGGGATCTTCGATGTCCACGGCACGTGAGGGGTGTTGCAGCGCAGCATCGTAGCCCAGCTGTCCCGCTCCGCGAAGATCGGGTGCAAGATCGCGTCCACTTTCGTGAACGATGCGACGAAACAGGAGAAGCACGCGTGACATCGCACACTCCCCAACCCGCGGGCGCCCGCCTGCCCACGGCCGCCGAGGTCCTGCGTTTCTGGCACGACGCCGGGCCGGGCCGGTGGTTCCGCAAGGACGAGGAATTCGACCGTGAGTTCCGGGACGGCTTCCTGGGTGCCCACGAAGCCGCGGCGCGTGGCGAACTGGATCATTGGGAGGAGGATGCGCACGGCGCGCTCGCGCTGCTGGTGCTGCTCGACCAGTTCCCCCGCAATGCCTTCCGGGGCCAGGTGCGCACCTACGCCACCGACGACCAGGCCCGCGCGATCGCGCTGCGCTCCATCGAGGCCGGCTTCGACCGCGCCGTGCCGGACGTGCTGCGGCGCTTTTTCTACCTTCCCCTGATGCACTCGGAGCGGCCCGAGGACCACGACCGGGCGGTGGAACTGTCCGCCGCGCTGGGCGACGACACGCTGCGCTGGGCGCAGCACCACCGCGATGTCCTGCGGCGCTTCGGCCGTTTTCCCCACCGCAATGCGCTGCTCGGCCGGCGCAGCACGCCGGAAGAACTTCGCTTCCTGGCTGAGGGTGGGTTCGAGGGCTGATCCATCCCAGCCGCCGCCCGCGGGGCTCCCCGCACGCGCGCCGAACCCGCTAGACTGTTTCCTGCCGCGCCACCCCTGCGGCATGCCGGATGCCGGGGCCACCCGCCTCGTGCGTCCATCCCGTCCCCTTGCGCAACACCCTTGCGCGGAGTCGATGCATGAGCGAGCCCCAGCCGCTGCGCCTGCACGTGCCGGAACCCTCCGGCCGTCCGGGCTGCGCCACCGATTTTTCGTATCTCCACGTCTCGCCTGCCGGCGCGGTGCGCAAGCCGCCGGTGGACACCTCCCATTTCGATACCGCCGACCTCGCCTATGGCCTGGTGCGCGTGCTGGACGAAGACGGTCAGGCCGTCGGGCCGTGGGCGCCCGAGGTCTCCATCGCACAGTTGCGCCGCGGGTTGCGCGCCATGATGAAGACACGCGCCTTCGACGCGCGCATGCTGGTCGCCCAGCGCCAGAAGAAGATTTCCTTCTACATGCAGGCCCTGGGCGAAGAGGCGATTGCCGTCGCGCATGCCCAGGCGCTGCAGCCGGGCGACATGTGCTTTCCGACTTACCGCCAGCAGGGGCTGCTGCTCAGTCGCGATGACATCTCCATGGTGGAGATGATGTGTCAGCTCATGAGCAACGAGGGCGACGTGCTCAAGGGCCGGCAACTGCCGGTCATGTACTCGTACAAGCGCGCTGGATTCTTTTCCATCTCGGGCAATCTGGCCACGCAGTTCATCCAGGCGGTGGGCTGGGCCATGGCCTCGGCGATCAAGGGGGACACCCGCATCGCATCGGCCTGGATCGGCGACGGCGCCACCGCCGAGGCCGACTTCCACACCGCCCTGACCTTCGCCCACGTCTACCGTGCACCCGTGGTCCTGAACGTCGTCAACAACCAGTGGGCCATCTCGTCATTCCAGGCGATCGCCGGGGGTGAATCGACCACCTTCGCCGCACGCGGCGTGGGTTGCGGGATCGCGTCGTTGCGGGTGGACGGCAACGACTTCCTGGCGGTGCTCGCGGCTTCGCGCTGGGCCGCCGAAAGGGCGCGCGGCAACCTGGGCCCGACGCTCATCGAGTGGGTCACCTACCGGGGCGGTCCGCACTCCACCTCCGACGACCCTTCCAAGTACCGGCCCGCCGACGACTGGCAGCGATTCCCCCTGGGGGACCCCATCGCGCGGCTGAAGCTGCACCTGGTGGGCCTGGGCGCCTGGTCCGAGCAGGAGCACGAGCAGGTGCGGCTCGAACTCGAGGCCGAGGTCGCCGCCGCGCAGAAAGAGGCGGAGGCCCAGGGCACCCTGCTGGACGGCCACATCCCCAGCGCCGCCACCATGTTCGAGGACGTGTACGCCGAGATGCCCGCGCACCTGCACGCGCAACGCCAGCAGTTGGGAGTATGAGCATGCTGACCCAGACCGAAGGAGCGCGCGTCGACGGCGCTGCAGGCGCGACGCGCCAGATGACCATGATCCAGGCCCTGCGCTCGGCCCTGGACGTGATGATGGAACGCGACGACAACGTGGTCGTGTTCGGACAGGATGTCGGCTACTTCGGGGGCGTGTTCCGCGTGACCGAAGGCCTGCAGGCCAAGTACGGCAAGCCGCGCTGTTTCGACGCGCCGATCAGCGAGGGCGGCATCGTCGGCGCTGCCGTGGGCATGGCCGCCTACGGCCTGCGCCCGGTGGCCGAAATCCAGTTCGCCGACTACTTCTATCCGGCCTCGGACCAGATTGTCTCCGAGGCGGCGCGGCTGCGCTTTCGCTCGGCGGGTGACTTCACCTGCCCGCTGACGCTGCGCATGCCGTGTGGCGGCGGCATCTATGGCGGGCAGACCCACAGCCAGAGCCCGGAGGCGCTGTTCACGCACGTGTGCGGCGTACGCACCGTCATGCCGTCCAACCCCTACGACGCCAAAGGCCTGCTGATCTCGGCGATCGAATCGGACGACCCGGTCATCTTCCTGGAGCCCAAGCGCCTGTACAACGGACCCTTCGACGGGCACCACGACCGCCCCGTCGTGCCCTGGTCACGGCATCCCACCGGCAACGTGCCCGAAGGCTACTACCGGGTGCCGCTCGATTCGGCCGCGGTGTTCCGGCCGGGGTCGCAACTGACAGTGCTCACCTACGGCACGATGGCCTGGGTCTCGCAGTGCGCTGCCGAGGAAAGCGGCATCGACGCCGAGATCATCGACCTGCGCTCGATCTGGCCCATGGACCTGGAGACCTGCATCGCCTCGGTCCGTAAAACGGGCCGCTGCGTGGTCGTGCACGAGGCCACGCGCACCAGCGGCTTCGGCGCCGAACTCGCGGCGCTGGTGCAGGAGCACTGCTTCTATCACTTGGAGGCGCCCATCGAACGCGTCGCGGGGTGGGACACGCCCTATCCGCATGCCCAGGAATGGGCTTATTTTCCCGGGCCCGACCGTGTCGCGGCCGCTTTCCGCCGCGTGATGGAGGGCTGAGGCATGGGCCAGTACACGATCAAGATGCCGGACATCGGCGAAGGCATTGCCGAAGTCGAACTGGTGGCGTGGCGGGTGCGCGAAGGCGAGGAGGTCCGCGAGGACCAGATCCTTGCGGACGTGATGACGGACAAGGCGACGGTCGAGATTCCCTCTCCCGTGGCCGGGCAGGTGCTGCGGCTGGGCGGCCAGCCCGGCGAGGTGATGGCCGTGGGCTCGGAGCTGATCCGGCTGGAGGTGGCCGGTGAGGGGAATGTGAAGGATGCGGGTGCAAAGCCCGGCGCGGCGGCGGCACCGCAGGGCGAACCCGCGCATTCGCGGGGCGCCGTCGCTGCGGATGGGGACGCCCTGGGTTCCCGCTTCCGCGGGAATGACGCAGACGCGCCCTCCGT
>DAIMZU010000268.1:0-4781 GCA_036733845.1 Ramlibacter sp. | reverse complement strand
CCTGCAGATCTGGATCGAGCCCAAAGAACGCGGTATCGCACCCGGGTACGAGCAAAAGACGTTTCCGGAAGCGGAAAAGCGCGGCCGCCTGCGCCTGGTGGCCTCGCCCGATGCGGCCGAGGGGTCGGTGACCCTGCACGCCGATGCGCGGGTGTATGCCGGCCTGTTCGACGCGGGCGAGTCGGCCGAACTGGCCCTTTCGCCCGGGCGTCGCGCGTACGTGCACCTGGTGCGCGGCGAGCTGACCGTCAACGGCCAGCCCCTGACCGGTGGCGACGCCGCCAAGCTCGAACAGGAGGACGCGGTCCGCCTGTCGGGTGGGAAAGGTGCCGAGGTGCTGGTCTTCGACCTCGGCGACTGACCCGCGCCCCGACCCGCTGCGTCGACGCCGTCCGACGGCGGCAGGCGGCTGCCTTCAGTGCCGGCGGCCGACAGACCGCCGTGTCCCATCCCGCAATCCTGCGGGCTGGCGACGTGTTTTCCATTTTCCCATTTTCAACTCGAACACAAGGAGTTCCCATGAGCAAAGCCAATGTCGTTGTCGTCTACCACTCCGGCTACGGCCACACCCAGCGGCAGGCGCAGGCCGTCGCCGAAGGAGCAGGGGGGCGCCTGCTCGCGATCGACGCCGAGGGCAACCTGCCCGAGGGGGCCTGGGAGGAACTCGCCGCCGCCGATGCGATTGTGTTCGGGTCGCCCACCTACATGGGCGGGCCAAGCTGGCAGTTCAAGAAGTTCGCCGACGCCAGCTCCAAGCCGTGGTTCAGCGGCGCGTGGAAGAACAAGCTTTTTGCCGGGTTCACCAACAGCGCGAGCACGATGGGCGACAAGAACAGCACCCTGAACTACTTCTTCACGCTGGCGATGCAGCATGGCGGACTGTGGGTGGGCTCCGGCATGATGCCGTCCAACAGCAAGTCCGCCACGCGCGACGATTCGAACTGGATGGGCGTGTGGGCGGGCGCGGCGTCGGTGTCCCCGTCGGACGCCTCCCCGGCAGAGATGTTCCCCGGCGATCTGGCCATGGCCCGCGAGTTCGGCAAGCGGGTGGTCGAGACCGCCTGGCGCTGGGCGCGCTGATGGTTCAGGGGCAGCGGCTCGCCCGTGCCGGGCGAGCGCGCCGCCTGCGAACGCCGGCGCCGCCCCTATGATCGGCGCATGAATCCTGCCGGCCTGCTTCCCTGGTACGACTGGTTGGCCCTGGGCTGGTTCCTGGCGGTGTGGGTGGGCTACGCCTGGTACAGCCGACGGGCCAGCGAGCGCGGGACGACCCTGCTCGCGGCCACCAACCGCTATCGCCGAGCCTGGATGCTGCAGGCCACGATGCGCGAGCCACGCATGCTCGACGGGCTGATCGTGCAGGGCCTGTCGACCAGCCCGTCCTTCTTCGCGTCCGCCGCCATCCTGATCATCGGCGGCGTGATCGCGCTGCTGGGCACCGCCAACGAGGCGGTGCGCGTGGTCAGCCAGATGCCTTTCCTGGCCCAGACCTCGGTGCAGGTGTTCGAGGCCAAGACGCTGCTGCTGGGGGCGATCTTCATCTACGCCTTCTTCCGCTTTTCCTGGTCGATGCGGCAGTACACCTTCGCCGCACTGATGCTCGGTGCCATGCCACCGGTCGAGGACTTCAAGAGCGGCCGGGTCGACGCCGAACGGTATGCGGACCGCGCCGGCACGCTGGTGGGCATGGCGGCCGAGACCTTCAACGACGGCATCCGGGCCTACTACTTCGCCTTCGCGGCGATTGCCTGGTTCCTGTCGCCGCTGGCGATGGCCGTGGCGGCGGCACTGGTGGCGGCGGTGCTCTATGGCCGCGAGTTCCATTCCGCCGTGCTGCAGGTGCTGCGGGACTGATTCTTTGCCAGGGCTGCGGCCGCGACTCGTCATGCGCCTGAAGGGTTCCGGCGGGACACCGTGCTACTTTCCCCGGTGAAGCCGGCGCGCCCGCAGTCCGGCGGGAAAGGAATGACATGGCAAACCTCGGCTCCGGCTTCCTGGGGCTCGGCATCGGCAGCGCCGTCGCAAGCTGGCTCGCCTCGGCGTTCACTTCGCGCGGAACGGCGCGCCACCGGGCGCAGCCACTCGCCGCTTCGCCGATCGATTCAGCTGCCGGAGGAAGGTCCATCCAGAGCCGGAGCGCGAGCATCGCGGCGAGCGTTCCAAGCGTTCCAGGCACTCCGAGCGTTCCGAGCGTGCTGGCGCTCTCGCCTGCGACCAGCGCGCTCCTGAGCGCCCGGATCCAGGAGCACAAGCAACGGCGCATTGCCACGGATCTCCGGTCGAGTCCCCAGCCCCTTTGGCTGACGCAACTCCAACACGCATTCACTGACAGGATGCGGCATGCGGCCTTCACGCTGGCCGTGCGCACGGAACTCAAGGACATCCAACCCCGGAAAGCGTGGGGTGGGCTGGCAGACGCACCGAGCCCGCTGGCGGTGCAGCGCATGCGGGACGTGGTCGACCAGGCGTCCGCCCACCTCGCGCAAGATCGAAGGTCTCACCCGCGTTTCCAGGCAGCCGACGTGAACGCGCTCGTGTCAGGTGCCCTGGGGCCCGCCGCGGCGGTGGACCGGACTGGCCGCTTTTGCGCGCTGCTGCATGCGTTGCTGCGCTCCGCGCCGGTGGACCGCGAACTCGTGCGATACATCCGCGAGGCGCTGGTGAGCGAGGCTGTCGCTTCGGGGCGGCCTGAATCCTGGCTCGCGTACACGGCGCGCATCGTCGATCGACGGATCGTGGCGCTGGGCGAGCCGCCGGTGCTCGAGCCTTCGGAGGTCGACTGGTCGGAACAGATACGGCGTGCACCGGCCGCCGTGCTGCCGAAACTCGCAAGCAAGATCGTCAGGCAAGCACTGGCACAGGGCTGGTCAGCATCCCGCCTCGAGGATGTCGTCTCCGCCTGGGTCGCCCGATGGCAAGCCGTCGGAGGTGTGGACGGATCAGCGCGCAAGGTCACTCCGCGTGCCATGGTCGGTACCCTCGCCGTGCTCCTGCAGCATGTGCCGCCTGAGGCCGGGGCGACACGGGTGGCTGCGGTCGTGCGGGGCTGGCTTGCGAACGTGCCCGCTGATCTCGGGAGCTACTGCGACGAGGTCGCGAATCGCCTGGCTCGCCCGCACCATGACCCCGAGCCGAAAAATATGCCGGCACCGGCCGGCGGCCGAAAGGAGGCTCCCGGTTTCCCCGACGCCCGCAAGCTGGTGGTGCTGTCCGCGCTGGGCTGGCCGGTGGACAAAAAAGAAGATCCCTTCGCGTCGTACCCTGACTGTCTTGCAGTGCGGTATGGCCTGACCGCACTGCCGCGCGAGGACCGGCTCAGGCGCGCGCTCGACAAGTTGATGAACGATCATCCGCCGAACACCCAGCTTCCGCTGCATCGCGACAATTGGCCATCCCCACGGGTTTCACGCGCGGTCCTCGCCACGATCGCGGACGCGTGCGGCGGCAGGATGGGCGAGTTTGACCAGCACTTCTCCGATCGGGTCGGGGCATTCGTCGAAGCTCATGTCGCCATCCTTCGGCATGTCGAAGCTCCAGGGGGGCAGTTCTTCAAGGAGTTCTTTGCGAGGGAGTTCGACATGGTGCAGCGGCCCGTTCCTGCCTCGGGTGGCCGGTCGCCGCACCAGCTCGATCGAAAGCACGCGCTGGTCGACACGACCCGCCCGCGGCAACCGGCCCGGCCGGTGCAGCCCGCGCCGACGGGCGCATGGGACCTGGCCGCTGTCGCGATCCATCAGATCGAGGCGGTACAGACAACTCACCCTGAGGTCGCTGAACGCCTGGATGCGTTCTGGACCATCGAACGGGCGCGCATGGCGCAGACCGCCCTGCCGCCTCCGATCGGAAACGACACATCGGCTGAGCTTCTGGACAAGGGATACGTGCCCGTCGAAACAAAGGAAGGATTGCGCTATTGGACGCGGCCTGACGAGGTGGCTGCGCTCCAGCCGCCGGCGCAGCGGCGCGAGAGCAAACGGGAACGCGAGGCGTCCTTGTCGGATTACGAACAGTCGTCGCCAAGGCTCTGTGTGCCGCAGGCCGGCGGAACGGGGCGTATGGAAAGCCACGAGCGCAAGGACGGCACGAGGACTCCGCGTTCCAAGCCTTTCGAGATCTTGGGCGTGCCCCTGCCGCCCCCTCCTTCGGCTACGGCGGCTGAACCGCCGCCAGTCCAGCCAACGCTGGCCGCGACTCCAGTGCGGGCCAGGACCACCCGAATTCCGAACCCTTCCCGGAAAGCCGAGCCGACGCCGGCGCAGCCCGCCGCCAGTCAGTAGTCCCGCGCAGGCGCCAGCGCGGGATCCAGGGCCTCGCGCTCGTCGAACACGAAGCAGCGGCCCTGCCAATGCGCCCCGCCGGCTTCCTCGAAGTAGCGCAGGATGCCCCCCTCCAGCTGGAGGGCGTGCGACAGGCCGGCTTCGCGCAGGACGATGGCCGCCTTTTCGCACCGGATGCCTCCGGTGCAGAAACTCACGATGGTCTTGCCTTCGAGCTGCGCCTTGTGCGCCCGGACCGCCGCCGGAAAGTCGCTGAACTTGCCGAGCCGCCAGTCGATCGCTCCCTCGAAGGTGCCGTGGTCGACCTCGAAGGCGTTGCGCGTGTCCAGCGTGACCACGGGGCGCCCGGTGTCGTCGTGGCCCTGGTCCAGCCAGCGGCGCAGCGTGGGGGCATCGACCGAGGGCGCGCGTGCGTCCTGGGGGCGGATCGCCGGGTGGTCCATGCGGATGATCTCGCGCTTGACCTTGACCTTCAGCCTGCCGAAGGGTTGTCGCTGCGACTCG
>DAIMZU010000267.1:0-4782 GCA_036733845.1 Ramlibacter sp. | reverse complement strand
TCACACGGCGGGGGTCGGGGGTTCGAAACCCTCACCACCCACCATCTGACTTGGTTTTGCCATGAGAAATTACGAGCCCCTGAGGCTCGTTTTTTTTTCCTGCTTCGCACAGCCGCATCCGGTCCGAGGAGCGCCGCCACCTGAGTGCCTGGCGCAATGCCCTCGGCAGGCGCTAGCGACACCCACCAGGGCGGCCGCGCCCGGTCAGGCCTGCACGTCGAGCCCGCGCACCGCGCTGCGTGCAGCCAGTCGGCCGAACACCAGGGCCTTGCCCAGGGCCGAGCCCGTCATGTACGCGCCGCCATGGAACCCGCCCACCATCTCCCCCGCCGCGTACAGGCCGGCGATCGGTTCGCCGAAGACATCGATCACACGCATGGCCGCGTCGACCCGTACGCCGCAGTAGGTGCCGAACACGGCGGCGGTGGACGGGTAGGCATAGAAGGGCCCCTGCTCGATGCGCCGCAGCGCCCCATGCATGTGGACCAGGGCCTTGCGGCCGAACTCCGGATCGTGCCCCGCGTCCACCGAGCGGTTGTAGCGGTCGATGGTGTCGCGCAGCGTCTCCCAGGGCACCTCGATCTGCCGCGCGAGAGTCTCGAGCGAATCGGCCTGGATGACCAGGCCCTCTTCAAGGCGGCGCCTGAAGTCGAGGATGCGCACGCGGTCGTCGCCGCTTTCGAAGATCGGCTGGTCGAAGATCTGGTAGCCGGTATGGTAGGGCTGGGCCATGACAGCGTCACCCAGCAGCTTGTACGACAGCGACTCGTCGACGAAGCGCCGGCCGTCCTGGTTGACCGCGATGGCGCCCTTGTACACCGCCACGCAGCTGTGGTTGTTGTGCGTGTCCGTGGGGTGCTTGCCGAAGGTGCCCTTGATGTACGCCATGTCGCGCATGTCGGCGCCGAGCCGCCACGCCATGCGCAGCCCGTCGCCGACGTTGCCATCTCCGCCGACGAAGACCGCTTCGGCATATTGCGGCGCGAACTGGTTGACCATCTCGGCATTGCGGCAGAAGCCGCCACTGGCCAGCAGCACGCCATCGCTGGCACGGATCTCGAGCGGGCCCTCCGGGCCTTCCGCGAGCAGGCCGGTGACCGGCCCGTCCCCGCCTTCGCGCAGCAGCCGAAGGGCGGGGGTTGACATCAGCACCCGCACCCGCCCGCTCTCGCGGCACCGTCGGGCCAGCGTACGGACCATGTCAGCGGGATCGACCGTGTGCACACGCGGCACCGACTGTCCCGACGAGGCGTCCAGCGAAGGACTGAATGCGACGCCGTTCTCGCGAAGCCAGCCGTAGGTCTCGAGCTGGTGCGCCACATAGGCGTCCACCAGCGCCGGATCGTTCTGGTGCTGGCCGACTTCGACGAGGTCGCGCCTGAGCAACTCGGACGAATCGTCCACGCCCTGCGAGCGCTGCAGGTCGGTTCCGGCGAAGGCAAGGCAGCCGCCGCTCATGGCCGACGAGCCACCGATCTCGGCCATCTTCTCGATCAGCAGGACGTCTCCGCCGCGCTGCGCCGCTTCCAGCGCCGCGGCGAAGCCAGCCGCGCCGCCTCCTGCGACGACGAACTGTGCCTGCATTACGGTCACCGTGGCTCCCCGCGACCGTAGAAGGCCATCAGTTGGTCGATGCGCTCGTGCGAGGGCGGCTCGTTGTAGTAGCCGCGCTGGCAGCGCTGCACGCCGCTCTGGCGCTGGAGGTCCACCAGCATCTCCGCGTGCTTGACCCAGCAGGACAGCGAGTCGAGCACAGGCACCCCGTCGACCTCGGCGATGCCCTGCGCGGCGAGCAGCACGCACAGTGGCGCCTCGCCCGGGATGATGACCTCCGCTCCTTCGGCGATGCGCTGGCGCGCCGCGGCGCGGAAGCGTTCGATGAGCGGCCCCGGCTCCGAGAAACCCTGCAGCACGTCGGTGAAGCGAAAGCCCACGTCGCTGACCCCGCAGAAGCGCTCCGACAGGCCGTAGCGCCGCACGTTGTCGGCGATCAGGTCGGTGAGTTCGCTGATGAAGACCATGACGGCAAACCGCGCACCCAGCAGGCAGGAAGTCAGCATGGCCGATTCGCCATACCCGACGACCGGGATGCGCAGCATGGAGCGGATCTCGCGCAGGGCGGGATCGGGCAGCGTGCTGATCGCGTAGGCGTGGAAGCCCTCGCGCTCGGCGGCCACGCCGGCTTCCATGAACTGCAGCGAATGCAGGTGCTGGACCGCCGCATGGCGGATGTCGGTGCCCGGATAGTTGCTTGGGTAGGTGCCCGGGCGCATGCCGTGCATGACGACCTCGGTGCCGGGCCGTGCCACGCGCTTGAAGTGCTCCTTCAGGGCCGCGTCATACGGCCCCAGGTCCTGCAGGACCGTGAAGCTCTGGTGCCAGATACGGATCGTCATGCTGCGCCTTGCTGGTCAGGCCGCGAAATCGACGTCGGCCGAAGTGGTGACGCGGCAGAACCGCGCGATGCTGCCCATGGAGTTGCGGTGCTCCTCTTCTGAGTGCGCGCAGCAGGCGTCTTCCAGCACCCACATCTCGAAGTCGCGGTCGTGGCCGTCGCGCACGGTGGCCTGCACCACCGCCTGGGTCGAAACGCCCGAGCAATAGATCCGCTCAAAGCTTCCGGCGCGGAGCTGCGCCGTGAGCGTGGTGGAATAGAAGGGGCTCACGCGGTGCTTGACCACCTGAACATCGCCCGGCTTCTGCTCCAGCGCTGGATGGATTTCAGTGCCGAAGCTGCCCAGCTTGAACAGCCCCGCCTTGGGAGCGCCGGAGAACACCGGCGAATTTTTCGGGCACTCCTGGTATTCGGGCGAAAAGCCGACGCGCACGAAGCCGACCGCGACACCCGCTGCCCGCGCCTTCGCCAGTGCAGTGGCGGTGTTCTCGACGATGCGGCGGCTGCGCACCTGTTCGCCCAGCGGCGATTTGCCGTTCGGACCGTCCTGATGGATCAGGTCGTTCTGCATGTCAAGGATGAGATAGATGGACTTCATGTGGGTGGTGTCGTGGAGGAAAAAGGGGGAAAGAGTGGCGGGCTGATCAGTCGCAGAAGATGCCGCCGTTGACATCGAGCACTTCGCCGGTGATGAAGCCCGCCTCGCGCGACGCGAGGAAGAGCACCGCGTGCGTGATGTCCGCGGCGCTGCCCATGCGGCCGACGGGAATGAGCGCGCCCAGCTGCGGGGGGAAGGCCGTGGTCATGGGGGTTGCGACCGGCCCGGGGGCAACCGCGTTGACCGTCACGCCGTGCCCGGCGAGTTCCTTTGCCAGGAAGCCGGTCATGGCATGGACCCCGGCCTTGGACACGCCATAGGCCACGTTGCCCGCGCGGTCCTGCTCGGCCGGGTCGATCCAGGGCCGGGCATTGCCGGCGTTCTTGCCGACGACCGAGCCGATGTTGACGATGCGGCCGAAGCCCTTGCGCTTCATGCCGGCCATCACCGCCTGGCAGGCGAAGAACGTGCCCTTGAGGTTGATGTCGATCACACGGTCCCATTCGGCCGGTGCCAGCGCCTGGGCACTGCCGAAGGACACCACGCCGGCGACGTTGACCAGAAGGTCGACGGGGCCGAAGGCCTGCTCGATGCGGTCGGCCAGGCCCGCGATCGAGCTCGCGTCGGTCACGTCCAGTCGCAGCGGCACGCTGGACATCTCCGCGGGCTGCGCGTCGTCCCAGGGTCGCGCGGCGAGGCCGTCCGCGCACACGACCGTGGCGCCGCGCTCGTGCAGGGCATCGACAACGGCGCTGCCGATCACGCCCCTGCCCCCGGTGACCAGGGCGACCCGGCCGGCGAAGTCGTGCGGCGTTGTCATGCGCCCACGCGCCCACGCTCGGCCGCGGCGTGGCGGCCGGCGATCCGGCCGAAGACCATTCCCTTGAGCACCGAGGTCGCGCCGGTGTAGTTGCCGTAGTACAGGCCTACGATCTCGCCGGCCGCATACAGGCCGGGCATGGGCTCGCCGTCGCCCTGCAAGACGCGCGCCGAAGGGTCGATCTTCAAGCCGCCGAATGTGAAGACGTTGGAAGAGATGATGGGATAGGCATGGTAGGGTGCCTGGTCCAGCGGCATGGCCCAGTTGGACTTTGGCGGGGACAGGCCCCGCGTGGCCAGTCCATCGAGTTCCAGCGGCTTCCATTCGCCAGGCACGCAGGCGTCGTTGTAATCGCGCACGGTGCGCTCGAGCGCCGCGACCGGCACGCCGATCTTGTCCGCGAGCTCGCCAAGGGACTGCGCCACCACCGGCGGCTTGTCCGTGCGAATGCCCAGCCTGTAGTTGGGGATGCGCTGGTGCCGCGCATCCAGCACCACCCAGGCCGTGCCCCGCGTCTGCTCGAAGATACGGCGGGTGACGGGTTCATAGTGGGCGTCGACCGTGCCGGGCGCCTCGTCGGTGAAGCGGCACCCCTCCAGATTCACCAGGATGCCGTAGGGGAAGATGAAGATCGACGGCTCGGCGATGCCCGAACGCGGGTCCACCGGCTCGGCGTGGTAGCTGCCGAAGTCGCCGCTGCCTGCCGCTCCCGCCGCCAGCGCCATCGTGATGCCTTCGCCACGGTTGTAGTACGCGCCCTTGCACACGGGCCGCAGGTACATCGAGCGGGGACCGACGTATCGGGTCATCATTTCCGCATTGCCCTCGAAGCCACCGCAGGCCAGCACCACCTCGCCCTGCAGCACGGACTGGACGCCACCGTGCCGCACCTTCAGGCCGGTGACCCGGCCGCGCGCGTCTGCTCGAAGATACGGCGGGTGACGGGTTCATAGTGGGCGTCGACCGTGC
>DAIMZU010000266.1:0-4784 GCA_036733845.1 Ramlibacter sp. | reverse complement strand
CCGCCGCCCTCATGGTCCTTGCGCTCTCCGGGGCGGCCTGGGCCCAGGACAAGGTGGTCTACCACATCGACAATGCCGAGGCCCAGGCCACCAAGGGCCTGCGCAACATCCGCAACCACCTCGACGTCGCGCCCCAGACGACCATCATCGTGGTCACGCATGCCGAGGGCGTGGACTTCCTGATGGAGGGCGCCAAGGACAAGCGCAACCCGAACATCGACTATCCGTCGCTGGTCAGTGCCCTGAAGGCGCGCGGCGTGCGCTTCGAGGTGTGCGAGATCACGCTGCGCAACCGGGACCTCAAGCGCGAGCAGTTCAACATGGACGCCGAGTTCACGCCATCCGGGGTGGCGCGGATCGGCCAGTTGCAGGTGCGCGAGCGCTTTGCGTACATCAAGCCCTGAGAAGGTGTGAACGCGTTATTCAGCATCGGCTAATATGGCTCCCGCCCAGCGGGAGTACTTTTTTCATGGCCAGACGCGCGCAGGCGCAGGTTGCCCCGGCAGCCGACGCGCCCGAATCGGACGAGGTTTTCGAAATGGCGGCGGAGGTCTTCCGCGTCATGTCGGCCCCCATGCGCCTGAAGATCATCAGCAGCCTGTGCAATGGCGAGAAGAACGTCAGCCAGCTGCTCGACGAGATCCAGACGACGCAGCCCAACATGTCCCAGCACCTGAATACGCTCTACCAGGCGGGCGTGCTCGGCCGCAGGCGCGAGGGCGTTCAGATCTACTACCGCATCATCAACGACCGGGTGGTCACGCTCTGCCGTGCCGTCTGCACCCAGATCGCGATCGAGATCGACGTCAAGTAAGCGGGCGGCCGCGCCCTTGCCGGCCACGGCCAGGCTTGCAATAATCAGCCGTGACTTATAAAGCTGCCCTTGGCGCCCTGGCCGCCGCCCTCCTGATCACGCCCCTGGCCGGCGCCCAGGCGCCCGCGTCAGGCCCCGCGCAGGCCGAAGCGCAGCGCGCCGTCCGGGCGCAGCAGGTCTCGCCGTCCACCTGGTATGTCCAGGGCGACTCGGCCCTCGGCACGCCCGCCAACCGCAACTTCATCTCCAACGCCGGGATCATCGCCACCCCTGCCGGCGCGGTGGTGGTCGACGCACTGGGCTCGCCCCAGCTCGCCCGCGAGCTGATCGCCGAGGTCCGGCGGGTCACCGGGCAGCCCGTCACGCACGTGGTGGTCACGCACTACCATGCGGACCACGTGTACGGCCTGCAGGAGTTCCAAAAGGCGGGCGCCCGCATCCTGGCCGTTGGCAAGGCGCGCGAGTACCTCCACTCGGACACGGCCGCGCTGCGGCTGCAGGCATCGCGCGCGGAGCTGGCGCCCTGGATCGATGCCCAGACGCGCCTGGTCCCCGCGGACGACTGGCTCGACGGCCCGCGTACGCTGGAGCTGGGCGGCACCCGCATCGAGCTCATCCCGGTCGGGCCGGCGCACACCCCGGAGGACCTGGTGGTGTACCTGCCCCGCGAGCAGGTGCTGTTCGCTGGCGACCTGGTCTTCCGGGGCCGCATTCCCTTCGTCGGCCAGGCGGACAGCCGCAACTGGATCCGCGCGCTCGAGACCGTTCTGCGCCTGGACGCCAAGGCCGTCGTGCCCGGCCACGGTCCGATGTCGACCGACGCGCGCGGGGACATGCAGCTCACCCGCGACTACCTCGCCTTCCTGCGCGAGAGCATGGGCCGCGCCGCGCGCGAGATGGAGCCCTTCGACGACGCCTACGCCGCCACGGACTGGTCACGCTTCGAAAACCTGCCGCTGTTCCGGCTGGCCAACCGCATGAACGCGTACAACACCTACCTGCTCATGGAGAGGGAGTCCAAATGACGCGCCGACGGGCTGCGCTGGGCCTGCTGACCGCCGCCCTGCTGCCGAAAGCGTTCGCCGCGCCCGGCGCCGGGGCATTGCTGCCGATGGCGCGCTCACTGACGGCCGAACTGGAGCAGGCGCTGGCGGCGCGGCAGCCGCTGGTGGTGATGGTGAGCCTCGACGGCTGCCCCTGGTGCCGCATCGTTCGCGAGAACTACCTGCGGCCGCTGCGCGCGGCCGGCAAGCTTCCGGTGGTCCAGGTGGACATTGCCAGCGCGGCGCCGCTGCAGGACTTTGCGGGGCGGGCCACCACGCACGACGCCCTCACGCGTGCCTGGAACGTCGACACCGCGCCGACGCTGCTGTTCTTCGGGCGGCAGGCGCGCGAGGTCGCACCCCGCCTCGTCGGGGTGGGTTCGCCCGATTTCTACGGGGCCTACCTCGACGACCGCATCCGCGTGGCGCGCGCCGTGATCGCTGAGAAGGGCTGAGCTGCCCCCCGGGTTTGCCCCAATCCTTGGGGGGCGCGCGGGGGGTGAGAATCCGTATATTCGAATATGCGAATATTCAAGCATACGAGGCTCGCCCCAATGGAACACCCGGACACACCCGGTCGCCTGCGCAAGGCGCCTGAAAATTTCCTCGATCGCAAGGGCATCCATGCCGTCCGCCAGGAGGCCCGCGCGGGACGTCGGGACTTCATCCGCGGCGCTTTCGCGGCAGCCGCCGCCGGCCTGGCGCTGCCGGCGGCGCAGGCCCAGCCCACCGGCCCGACGGATGGCGACCCGGCCATCCTCGAGTTGCCCGAGCACACGCGGGGACTGGGTCAGCCGGTGGTCACCGACGGCTACGGCAAGCCGTCGAAGTGGGAAGCCAATGTGCAGCGCCGCCAAAGCCCCGGCCTGACCCAGACCAACCAGGCCTCGGTGTCCTTCGCGCCGCTCCAGTCGCTCTTCGGCATCGTCACACCCAGCGGCCTCCACTTCGAGCGCCACCACCAGGGCTGGTGGGACATTGACCCGTCCAAGCACCGGCTGATGCTCAACGGCATGGTGAAGACCCCGAAGGTCTTCACCATGGACGACCTCATGCGGCTACCCTCGGTCTCGCGCTTCCACTTCATCGAGTGCGGCGCGAACACCGGGATGGAGTGGGGCAACGTGGCCGTCCCCACGGTGCAATACACCCACGGGATGCTGTCGTGCAGCGAGTTCACCGGCGTTCCGCTCATCACCCTGCTCGAGATGGCCGGGGCCGACCTGACGCGCGGGAAGTTCATCCTCGCCGAAGGCGCGGACGGCTCCTCCATGACGCGCACCATCCCGATGAGCATGGTGCGCTCGGGCGAGGTGCTGGTGGCCTATGGCCAGAACGGCGAGATGCTGCGTCCTGAAAACGGCTATCCGCTGCGGCTGGTGGTGCCCGGGGTCCAGGGGGTCAGCTGGGTCAAGTACCTGCGCCGCATCGAAGTGGGCGACAAGCCCTGGGGCTCCAAGGACGAAGTGCTGCACTACGTCGACCTGATGCCCGACGGGCTGCACCGGCAGTACACCAGCATCCAGGAGTGCAAGAGCGTGGTCACCACGCCGTCGGGCGGGCAGGTCCTGCTCGACAAGGGTTTCTACAGCATCAGCGGCCTGGCCTGGTCCGGCCGGGGCAAGGTCCGCCGCGTCGACGTGTCCGTGGACGGCGGGCGCAGCTGGCGGCAGGCACGCCTGCAGGGGCCGGTCATGGACAAGTGCCTCACCCGCTTCTCGCTCGACTGGGCCTGGGATGGAAAGCCCACGATCGTGCAGAGCCGCGCAACCGACGAGACCGGCCACGTGCAGCCCACCTACCGCCAGTTGCGCGCGGTGCGTGGCGCGCGGTCGATCTACCACAACAATGCCATCCAGTCCTGGCTGGTGCAGGAAAGCGGGGAGGTGAAGAATGTCCAGCTGGAAGGTTGAGTTCATGGCGGCAGCCCTGTCGCTCGCGGCCTTCGGAGCCGCGGCGCAGCAGGCTGCGGCGCCCGCGGCACAGGACCGCTTTCCGGGCATCGGGCGTGCCGCCACGCCGGCCGAGGTCAAGGCCTGGGACATCGACGTGCGCCCCGATTTCCAGGGGCTGCCCAAGGGCAGCGGCTCGGTCGCGAAGGGGCAGGAGGTGTGGGAGGCCAAGTGCGCGTCCTGCCACGGGGTCTTCGGCGAATCCAACGAGGTCTTCGCCCCCATCGTTGGCGGCACCACCGCGGACGACATCCGCACCGGCCGGGTGGCCAACCTCAGGCGGGCCGACTACCCGGGGCGCACGACGCTCATGAAGCTGTCGCAGGTCTCGACCCTGTGGGACTACATCAACCGCGCCATGCCCTGGAACGCGCCGAAGTCGCTGACCGTCGAGGAGGTGTACGCGACCACCGCCTACATCCTCAACATGGGCGGCATCGTCCCCGACGACTTCACCCTGAGCGACGGCAATATCGCGGAGGTGCAGAAGCGCCTGCCCAACCGCAACGGAAAGACGACGGCGCACGCGATGTGGCCCGGTCCGGAGTTCGGCGGCGCCAAGGCGCCCGACGTGCGCGGCACGGCCTGCATGACCGACTGCCCAGCCGTGCCCAAGGTGGCGTCGCTGCTGCCGGACCACGCCCGCAATGCGCACGGCAACCTGGCGGAGCAGAACCGCCTCGTCGGCGCGCAACGCGGCGCCAACACCACCGCGCCGCCCGGCACTCCCGCCGCGCGCGCGCTGCCGGTGGCAGCGCGTGCGGCAGCGCCGACCGCCTCGCCCGAAGCGGCGGCAGCTCGCGCGCTCGCCCAGAAGAACAGCTGCACTGCCTGCCATGCGGCCGACCAGAAGCTGGTGGGGCCGAGCTGGGCCGAGATCGCGAAAAAGCATCCCGGCAACGTGGATTACCTGAGCGGCAAAATACGGGCTGGCGGGGTCGGCGCCTGGGGCAACATCCCCATGCCGCCCCAGTC
>DAIMZU010000265.1:0-4814 GCA_036733845.1 Ramlibacter sp. | reverse complement strand
GTCGTGGTTGGGGCTGGGGCATGGCAGCAGGCACTCTGGACAGTGGAGACATATTGCTCATCCAATGGCGCTTCGTCTGTCGGGCGTTCTGGACGGTGGGGGATTCCAGACTCGTGAAACCGCCAACCCGGTCCAGGGGCTTCGTCTCAGGGCCCGCAACGTTTTATTGCTGAGCCTCCAGTTTTCGGTGAAACCTTGCCCATCAGGAGGACATATCGTGTAAGAACTTGCTTACACGGTGCTGCGCTGCGACATTACGCGTCCCGAGAGAGGGAGCAAGAGAGCGGATGAACGGAAGACACGCGCGGTCCGGACGATGGTCCGTCCGCACCTACCTGAGCTGGCTGCTGATGGCCAGCCTGTTGCCTGGCGTCGTCGGTGCGGTCGTGCTTTTTGGCCACCAGTACCGGCTGAGTCATGAAGAGATGGAAAAGAGCACCATCCTCATGGCGCGCGCGCTCGCGCAGGCCACCGAAAGCCACCTCATGCGTGTGCGGGCCGTGGCAGAGTCGCTCGCCGCCTCCGACGCCCTGGCCACTGGTGATTTCGAGCGTTTCCACGCGCAGGCACGCCGGGTCATCACGCAGGCCGGGATCGGGACCAATGTCGTGCTGCGCGACGAGCAGGGCCGCCAGATCGTCAACACCGCCGTCCCTTGGGGCCAGCCCCTTGACACCCTGCCTCAGCCCGAGCAGGTGCGTGACGTGTTCGAGACCGGCCAGGCGAGCTATTCCAACCTGTACTACGGCGCCATGCTTCGCCAGCTGATGATGAGCGTCGACGTCCCGGTGCTTGTCAAGCACAACCTCAGCTATGCGCTGGGCATCGGTGTGCAGCCGCATCATTTCGACACGGTGCTGCGCACCCAGGATCTGCCTGAGGAGTGGTTCGCCGCGGTGGTCGACGGCTCGGGCACGCTGGTGGGCCGTGCGCACGGATCCGAGCGCTTCGTGGGCCAGAAGGTCGCCGAAGGCCTGCTCGAGCAGATGAGCGCGGCGGAAGAGGGCAGCGGTGAGTTCGTCACGCGCGACGGCACCCAGGTCTTCTCGTTCTTCAGCCGGTCCCCGCAGACCGGGTGGGGGGTGGCCATTGGCATTCCGCGCTCCGCGGTGATCGCCGGGATGGTGCGCACCGGCGCGCTGCTGGCCGCCGGCATCCTGGCACTGTTCGGGATCGGCCTGCTGCTGGCGCGTCACTTCGGCCGCCGGATCGGCCGCTCCTTCGAAGCGCTCGCGCAGGCCGCAGGGCGCATGGGAGCGGGCCGGGAGATCGCGTTGCCGGAGATGCACATCCGCGAGGCGGCGCAGGTGGCCGTGGCGCTGGACCAGGCGGCCGACCTCATGCGCGAGCGAGCCGAAACCCTGCGCGAGAGCGAGCGGCGCTTCAAGTCGCTGGCGGACAACATCGCGCAGCTGGCCTGGATGACCGACGAGCACGGCCGCGTGCTGTGGTTCAACCGCCGCTGGTACGAGTTCACCGGTTCGCGGCCCGAGGAGGTGGGCGCGGGGTGGCGGCGCTTCCACCACCCGGACCACATGGACCGCACCATGGGGAAGTTCGCCCGCCACCTGGAGACGGGCGACCCATGGGAGGACACCTTTCCCCTGCGTGGCCGTGACGGCAACTACCGGTGGTTCCTGTCGCGGGCCTTTCCGCTGCGCAACCCCGCCGGCAAGATCGAGAGCTGGTTCGGCACCAACACCGACATCACCGAGCAACTCGATGCGCAGCGCGCGCTGCACGAGGCGGACCGGCGCAAGGACGAATTCATTGCCATCCTGGCCCACGAACTGCGCAATCCCCTGGCGCCGGTGCGCACGGCCGTGGAGATCCTGCGCCGCATCGGCGGCCACGAGCCGCGGCAGGACCGCGCGCGCGACGTCATCGACCGGCAGGTCTCGCACATGTCGCGCCTGATCGATGACCTGCTGGACGTCTCGCGCATCGCCCGCGGCAAGCTGGTGCTGCGCCGGGAGCGCTGCGACCTCGCCGCGGTGGCCCGTCAGGTGGCCGAGGACTACCGCCAGAGCATCGAGGCCGCGGGCCTGAAGCTGCACGTGCGCTGCACGCCCCACCCCATCTGGCTGGAGGGCGATCCGGTGCGGCTCGCACAGATGATCGGCAACCTCTTGAACAACGCGGCCCGGTTCACCGAACGGGGCGGCGAGGTCGAGGTGCACGCCGAGGCCGACGCCCAGCGCCGCCTCGCCGTGGTCCGGGTGGTGGACACCGGCGTGGGCATGGACCAGGACCTGATGCAACGGCTGTTCGACCCGTTCAGCCAGGCCAGCCAGGACTTGGCGCGCTCCAAGGGTGGCCTGGGCCTGGGCCTGGCGCTCACCAAGGGGCTCGTCGAGTTGCACGGCGGCGGAGTGGCCGTGGACAGCGACGGCCACGGGCGCGGATCCACCTTCACGCTGCGGCTTCCCTTGTCGGTCTCGGGGCCTTCGGTGCAGAGGATCGCTGCGGCGCCGGCGGCTTCGCACCCGGCGGGACGCCTTCGCGTGCTGGTGATCGAGGACAACGAGGACGCGGCGCGTTCGCTGGGGGAGTTGCTCGAGCTGGGCGGACACGAAGTCCGGCTGGCCTTCGATGGCGAAAGCGGCGTGACGGCGGCGCATGAGTTCCGCCCGGATGTGGTGATCTCCGACATCGGGCTGCCGGGCGAACTCGACGGCTATGCGGTCGCGGAGGCGCTGCGCGCCAGCGACGCGCTGCGCGAGACCTACCTCATCGCGCTGTCCGGCTACGCCAACGAGCAGGCCCGCCGTCGCTCGGCCGCGGCGGGCTTCGATGTCCACCTGCCCAAGCCGGCGGACATCCATGTGCTGGAGCAGACGCTCGCCAGCCTCTAGTCACCGGCGGCAGAAGGACGTGCGGATGGCGCCTCGGCGGGTGCGGCCGACGGCCAGAGCACCACGCCGATGGCCGCCACCATCAGCGCCATGGCGGCGAAGTCCTGCCAGAGCAGGACCTCGCCCAGCCAAGCGCTCCGCTGAACACGCCGACCACGGGGATCATCATCACGCTGAGGGTCGACGCGACCGGCGGCAGGTTGCGCGCGAGCGTGATCCAGACCGCGTACGAGTACCCGAAGATCGCCACCGCGTTGAACGCAATGGAGCCCACCGTGGCCGGGGGCGGCATCGCCCAGTCGTGGCGTTCGAAGGCAATCGCCGGCAGTGTCATGGCCACGGTGGCCAGCGCCAGCATCCAGAAGGTGAGGGTCAGGGTGTGGACCGGCAGTCGCGTGCGGCGCATCTGCTGCGTGCCCAGTGCCCAGGTGGCGGCGGCGCCCAGCACCAGGGCGACGCCCAGGGGGCGGCCCGCCAGCGCGGACAACTCGTTCCAGAGCAGCAGGCCGACGCCGGCGGCCGCGGCGCCGACGCCCGCCCAGCCACGGCCGCCGAGCCGCGCATTGAACAGCCAGGCGCCGATCAGGGCCGAGAACACCGGCATGGTGTAGCCCAGCACCGCCGCCCGGCCGCTGGGCAGGGAGCGCAGCGCCAGCACGATGCACACATGCCACACGATCATGTTGGTCACGGTCAGCGCCAGCAGTTCGCGCCAATGGCGCAGCGGCATCCGCAGCGGCACCTTCAGCAGCACCATCCCCGCAGCCAGGACGGGCAGGCCCAGCCACATGGACAGCGCCCGGAAGCTCAGGGGCGGAAACGCCATGACGCCCGCCTTCATCACCGGCCAGTTCAGGCCCCACAGCAGGGTCAGCAGGGCGAGGTGGCCGAGTTGGACCGGGCTGAGCTTGAGCATGGCCGCATTGTGCGGGGTCGGCGGGTGCCCTCCGTACAATTGCCGGCCATGACCTTCATCGAGAGCCTGCTGCAGGCGCAGCAGCGCAATGGCTCCATGCTGTGCGTGGGCCTGGACCCCGAGCCTGACCGCTTTCCCGGCGCCCTGCGCGGCGACGCCAGCCGCATCTATGACTTCTGCGCGCGCGTCGCCGACGCCACGGCCGACCTCGCCATCGCCTTCAAGCCGCAGATCGCGTATTTCGCGGCGCACGGGGCCGAGGCCCAGCTCGAGCGACTGATGGAGCACCTGCGGCGCAACCTGCCGCAGGTGCCAGTCATCCTGGACGCGAAGCGCGGCGACATCGGTTCGACCGCCGGGCAGTACGCCCGCGAGGCTTTCGAGCGCTACGGCGCCGATGCGGTCACGCTGTCCCCTTTCATGGGTTTCGACTCCATTGAGCCTTACCTGAAGTACCCTGGCAAGGGCGCCTTCCTGCTGTGCCGCACCTCAAACCCCGGGGGGGACGACCTGCAGGCGCAGCGCCTGGCGTCGGTGCCGGGCGAGCCCCTGCTGTACGAGCACATCGCGCGGCTGGCGCAGGGCCCCTGGAACCTCAACGGACAGCTCGGCCTGGTCGTCGGCGCCACCTACCCTGCCGAGATCGAGCGCGTGCGCGCCCTCGCGCCCACGGTGCCGCTGCTGATCCCGGGCGTCGGGGCGCAGGGTGGCGACGCAGCGGCCACGGTGCGGGCCGGATGGCGGCCCGATGCGCCGATTGCGGTCAATTCGTCGCGGGCCATCCTGTATGCATCGGCGGGCGACGACTTTGCGCAGGCGGCGCGCGAGCAGGCGCTGCGCACGCGCGACCAGCTGCAGGCCGCCCGGCCCTAGGCCTGCGGATCGTTCACACCATCTCAGCCCGCGCCGACCCGCTGGAAGAGGCCGCCGGCCAGCCTGGCCAGCCGTCCCTCCAGCTCGAGTTCCAGCAGCCGCGCCTGCAGGCGCGGCGTGGGCAGCCCGGTCCGGGCGGAAAGCGCATCGAAGCTGACAGGGTCCCAGCC
>DAIMZU010000264.1:0-4817 GCA_036733845.1 Ramlibacter sp. | reverse complement strand
CCGCTACAGCCTGTACGCCGCCATCATCGTCAAGCGCGTGGACGCGCAGACGCGCGCCAAGACCAGCCTGAACGACCTGCTGCGCGACTGAGACGGCCTGGTTCCAGCCCCACCCCATGCCCCCCGGAGGCCCGCGATGAGCACGATGGAACGGATCCTGCGCCTGATGGCCGAGAAGAAGGCTTCCGACGTGTACCTGTCGGCGCACGCGCCGGCCCAGGTGCGCATCGACGGTCAATGCGTGCCGATCAACGCCCAGGCCCTGCCCGCGGACGCGCCGCGGGCGCTGCTCGCCGAGATCCTCCCCGCCGAGCGCCTCGCCGAGTTCGACCGCACCGGCGAGCTGAACATGGGCCACACGGTCGAAGGGGTGGGCAGCTTCCGCGTGTCGGCCATGCGCCAGCGCGGCTCCTGCGCGGCGGTGATCCGCTACATCCCTGCCGACATTCCCGCGCTCGATTCCTTGAACGTGCCCATGGTCCTGGCCGACCTCATGCTGGAAAAGCGGGGCCTGGTCCTCATGGTCGGCGCCACGGGTGCGGGCAAGAGCACGACGCTGGCGGCCATGCTGGACCACCGCAACGCCAGCATGGGCGGGCACATCCTGACCATCGAGGACCCGATCGAATTCGTCTTCCGCAACAAGCGCAGCGTGGTCAACCAGCGCGAGGTCGGCTCCGACACCGCCTCCGCCGACGTGGCCCTGCGCAATGCCCTTCGGCAGGCGCCGGACGTCATCCTGATCGGCGAGATCCGCGACCGTGACACCATGTCGGCGGCCATCGCGTACGCGCAGTCGGGCCACCTGTGCCTGGCCACCATGCACGCCAACAACAGCTACCAGGCGCTCAACCGCATCCTGTCCTTCTACCCGGTCGAGGTGCGCCCCACCCTGCTCGGCGACCTGGCCGCGGCGCTCAAGGCGGTCGTCTCCCAGCGGCTGCTGCGCACCGTGCACGGCGGGCGCGTGCCTGCCGTGGAGGTGCTGCTCAACTCCAAGCTCACCGCCGAAATGATCGAGAAGGGCGACTTCTCCTCGCTGCGCGAAGCCATGGAAAAATCCATGGCGGAGGGCTCCCAGACCTTCGAGCAGGACATTGCCCGCCTGGTCGTCGACGGCCTGGTCGACCGCAAGGAAGGCATGCTGCACGCCGACTCCGCGAACAACCTGCTGTGGCGGCTGCAGAACGACTTCAAGGCGGCCGCATCCTCCGGCGCCGCCGCCGATCCCGACGAGGACGACGACCAGCCCTCGTTTACCGAAATCACCCTCGACGTCAAGCACTGACCCGCGGCCCGCCCGCCATCGCACGCGGTGGGCGGCCCGCCCTCCGCAGATGAACCCCACCCTCCTCCTCCTCGAGCAGCTCATCTCACGCCGCTCGGTCACCCCCGATGACGCGGGCTGCCAGGCCTTGCTCTCCGCCCGGCTCGCACCCCTCGGATTCACCTGCGAGACGATCGAGAGCGGGCCGGCCGATTTCCGCGTCACCAATCTCTGGGCACGCCGGACTGGCCGCAGCCCGCGCACCCTGGTCTTCGCGGGCCACACCGATGTCGTACCCACCGGGCCGCTCGAGCAGTGGGGCAGCAACCCCTTCGTGCCCGCGCACCGGGACGGCCGGCTCTATGGGCGCGGCGCCGCCGACATGAAGACCTCCATTGCCGCATTCACCGTGGCCGTGCAGGAGTTCCTCGCCGCGACACCCCAGCCTGCACTGTCGATCGCGCTGCTCCTGACCAGCGACGAGGAAGGCCCGAGCGTGGACGGCACCGTGGTGGTGGTGAACCGCCTGCGCGAGCGCGGCGAGCGCCTGGACTGGTGCATCGTCGGTGAGCCCACCTCCGTGGAGCAGTTGGGCGACATGATCAAGAACGGCCGGCGCGGCAGCCTCAGCGGGCGTCTGCGCGTGCGGGGGGTTCAGGGGCACATCGCCTACCCCCAGCTCGCCCGAAACCCCATCCACGAAGCCCTGCCGGCACTGGCCCGGCTCGCCGCCACCGAGTGGGACCGTGGCAATGAGTTCTTCCCGCCGACGAGCTTCCAGATCAGCAACATTCACGCCGGCACCGGTGCGGGCAACGTGATCCCGGGCGAACTCGTCGTCGACTTCAACTTCCGCTTTTCCACCGATAGCACGGCCGATGGCCTGAAGCAGCGGGTGGCCGAGGTGCTGGATGCCCACGGCCTCGACCACGAGGTCGCCTGGACGCTCAGCGGACAGCCTTTCCTGACGGCTCCGGGCGAACTCGTCGGCGCCATCCAGCAGGCCATCGAAGCCGAGCGCGGCCTGCGCGCCGAACTCTCCACCACCGGCGGTACCAGCGACGGGCGATTCATCTCACGCATCTGCCCGCAGGTGATCGAGTTCGGGCCGGTCAACGCCAGCATCCACAAGATCGACGAGCACGTGACGGTCGCCGACATCGAGCCGCTCAAGAACATCTATCTCGGCACGCTCCAGCACCTCGATGTCCTCGCCGCCGCTCAGGCGGACGGGGCACCCGCATGAGCGATTCCCCGAGCGTGTTGTCACTCGTCGAAAAGGCGGCGTCGCAACTGGACGCGGCCGGCGTCGCCTTCGGCCACGGCACGACGAATGCCTTCGACGAGGCCGCCTGGCTGGTGCTCTGGCGCCTGGGCCTGCCGCCGGATGATCTCGATGCGGTGGCGGGCCAGCCGGTCTCCCCCGAAGACCAGGCCCGGGTCGATGCCCTGGTGGCCGAGCGCATCGCCACCCGCAAGCCGGCGGCCTACCTGACCGGCGAGGCCTGGCTGCAGGGGGTGCCCTTTCACGTGGACGAGCGTTCCATCATCCCGCGCAGCTTCATCGCCGAACTGCTGGCCGACGGCACCATCGATGCCTGGCTGGGCGAGCACACCCGCCGCGTGCTCGACCTGTGCACCGGCAACGGCAGCCTCGCGGTCCTTGCCGCCATGGCCTGGCCCGAGGTCGAAGTGGACGCGGCCGACCTGAGCGCGGACGCGCTCGCCGTCGCCCGCATCAACGTCGAACGCCATGCGCTGGGCGATCGCATCCGCCTGCTCGAATCCGACGGTCTCCAGGCCTGCGCCGGCCCCTACGACCTGGTGCTGTGCAACCCCCCCTACGTGAGCACCGAAAGCATGGACCGCCTGCCTCCCGAGTACCGAGCCGAGCCGCCCCTCGCCCTGGCCGGCGGCGCCGACGGCATGGACTTCGTGCGGCGCCTGCTGGCCGGCCTGCCTGCCCGCCTGGCGCCCGGCGGCGTGCTGGTGCTGGAGATAGGCAACGAGCGCGCCCACTTCGAAGCGGCGTTCCCACGCCTGGAGGCCGTCTGGATGGAGACCAGCGCCGGCGCCGACCAGGTGCTGCTGCTCACGCGCGAGGCGCTCGCACCATGATCACGCTTCGCGATGTCACCATCCGGCGGGGCGCGAAGGTCCTGCTCGAGAAAGTGAGCGCCACGCTCAACCCCGGCGAGAAGGTCGGCCTCGTGGGGCGCAACGGCGCGGGCAAGTCGACGCTGTTCGCGCTGTTCGCAGGCACCCTGCACGAGGACGCCGGCGAGTTTTCCATGCCGGCGCACTGGCGCATGGCGCAGGTGGAACAGCACATGCCCGAGACCGACGCGTCCGCAACCGACTTCGTGCTGGCGGGCGACGAGCGCCTGGCGGCGGTGCGGGCGCGCCTGGCCGAAGCCGAAGCCGCCCATGCGCTGCAGCCGGACGACACCGACGCCGGCATGGCCATCGCCCACGCCCACGCCGACCTGCACGACGCGGGCGAGCACGACGCCGTGCCCCGCGCCCAGGCGCTGATCCTCGGACTGGGCTTTCGGGTGGACGAACTCGAGCGCCCGGTCAACAGCTTCTCGGGCGGCTGGCGCATGCGACTGCAACTGGCCCGTGCGCTGATGGCGCCCTCGGACCTGCTGCTGCTCGACGAACCCACCAACCACCTGGACCTGGACGCGCTGGTCTGGCTGGAAGCCTGGCTGCAGCGCTATCCCGGCACCCTGGTGGTGATCAGCCACGACCGCGAATTCCTCGACGCCGTCACTGGGGTCACGCTGCACATCGCCGACCGGCAGCTCACGCGCTACGGCGGCAACTACAGCGCCTTCGAGGACATGCGCGCAGAAAAGCTGTCCCAGCAGCAATCGGCCTTCGCGCGCCAGCAGGAGAAGATCGCCCACCTGCAGAAGTTCATCGATCGGTTCAAGGCCAAGGCCACCAAGGCGCGGCAGGCCCAGAGCCGGGTCAAGGCGCTCGAGCGCATGGAGCGCATCGCGCCGGTGCTGGCCGAGGCGGACTTCAACTTCGAGTTCAAGGAACCGGCCAACCTGCCCAACCCCATGCTGGCCATCGACGACGGCGTGTTCGGCTACGCCCCGGCCCCGGGCGCGCCCGGGCCGACCGTCATCCTTCGCGGGGTCAGCCGTTCGGTGATGGCGGGCCAGCGCATCGGCATCCTGGGTGCCAACGGACAGGGCAAGTCGACGCTGGTCAAGACCATCGCGCACGACATCCCGCTGGTCGCCGGGCAGATCACCGAGGGCAAGGGCCTGCACATCGGCTACTTTGCCCAGCAGGAACTCGACGTGCTGCATGCCGACAGCAACCCGCTGGAGCACATGATCCGCCTGGCGCGGGACCGTGGCCCCGACGCCCGCGAGCAGGAACTCCGCAACTTCCTGGGCAGCTTCAACTTCAGCGGCGACATGGTCGCCCAGCAGGTCGGCACCATGAGCGGCGGCGAGAAGGCCCGCCTGGTGCTGGCCATGATGGTCTGGCAGCGGCCCAACCTGCTGCTGCTCGACGAGCCCACCAACCA
>DAIMZU010000263.1:0-4833 GCA_036733845.1 Ramlibacter sp. | reverse complement strand
GCCCAAAGGCATCGAACAAATACTGGTGGCCGGCCGCTGCATCTCCGCCGACCATGAAGCGCATGCGCGCTCGCGCAACATGCCCGCGTGCATGGCCACGGGGCAGGCGGCGGGAATCGCCGCAGCCATTGCCGTCGAAGATGGCGTTCCGGTGCGCCGCGTCTCCATCGGCAAGGTGCAGTCGGCCCTGCGCGATCTCGGAATGCCGCTGCGCGCGCAGGACGTCCAGGTGTGACCTTCGGCGCATGAGTCCGCGAATCGAATACTGGCTGAGTACGGCCAGTCCCTGGACCTGGCTGGGTAGCGCGGCATTTGCGCAGGTCGCCCGCCAACACGGCGCGACCGTCGAGGTGTTGCCCATGGACTTGGGCGCGGTGTTCGAAGCCACCGGCGGCACGGCTTTCCACCAGCGCTCGGCCGCCAGGCGCAGCTACCGGCAGCTTGAACTTGGCCGGTGGTCTGAACGACTTGGCGTGCCGGTCCGCCTCGAGCCCCGGTACTACCCCGTGGATCGGGGGCCATCCAGCCGGCTGCTCATTGCAGCCAGCAGCGCCGGAGCCGACTCGCTGGCGCTGTCCCATGCCGTGCTCCGGGCGATCTGGTGGGAAGACCGGAACATCGCCGATTGGGCAACGCTCGAAGACCTGGCAGACGCCACTGGAATGGACGGCACCGCCCTGGTCCGGGCGGCGCAAGGCGATCAGGTGAACGCGGCCTACCTTGCGAACACCCGCCGGGCCATCGAGTCGGGCGTGTTCGGCGCGCCGACCTTCATCCTCGACGGTGAGCGCTTCTGGGGCCAGGATCGGCTGGACTTCCTTGCCGAGCGCCTGTCGCTCCTGCCAAGGACCTGAGCACCCGGCGTCCGAGGGCGTGCCACCACCCCGACGCGTTCCTACGACCCTGCGGGGCATGTGTCGACATCGACAACGCCCTCACCTTGCGATCCTGTGGATCGTGCCCGCGACACGACTGCCCGACCTGCCCTCCGACACAGCCCTGGCGGCGCAGCCGCTCGTGCGCACCGATCCGCTCGGGGTGGCCTTGCCCCTCGTCCTGGACTCACCGCACAGCGGCTCGGTCTACCCGCCCGACTTCGGCGCGGCGGTGCCGCTCGAGCACCTGCGCCGGGGCGAGGACCGATTCGTCGACGAACTGTTCGCGCTCGCGCCGCAGCACGGCGCCGTCCTCATCGCCGCGCGGTTTCCGCGCAGCTATATCGATCCCAACCGGCTGGACAGTGACATCGACCTCGCACTGCTGGAAGAACCCTGGCCGCACGAGACCCTCCCCAGCCTCGCGGGCGAGCGGGGCTTCGGCCTGGTCTGGCGCCTGTTGGATGTGGAGAGACCCATCTACGAACGACGCCTGTCCGTGGTGGAACTGCGCTCGCGCATCGAACGCTTCTGGCGCCCGTATCACCAGGCACTGCAATCCGCGCTGGACGATGCCCACCAGCGGCACGGACAGGTGTGGCACCTCAATTGCCATTCCATGTGGTCCGTCGGCCCGCCGACCGGGAGTGACCCCGGCGCGATCCGGCCGGATTTCGTGCTGGGCGACCGCCGGGGAAGCGCCTGCGCCCCGGAATTCACGGGCGTGGTGGAGGCGGCGCTGCGTTCCATGGGCTACAGCGTCGCACTGAACGAGCCCTTCCAGGGGGCCGAACTGGTGGCCCGCCATGGCCGCCCCGCGCAGGGCCGTCACAGCCTGCAGATCGAGGTCAAGCGCAGCCTGTACATGGACGAAGACACCCTCGAGCCGCACGAGGGGTTCGCGACGCTGCAAGCGGACCTCGGCCAGCTCACGGCCAAGGTGGCGGAATTCGTCCGCAGGAACGTGGCGAATTAGGACGCCGGCTGGTACCTATTACCTTCTCCAGTCTCGAAATCAGTTGAGCTGCATACTCAACTCTAGTTTCCTTGTACGCCCTGTTACTTTGCAAGCGGCAGCAATGAAGCTAGTATTTATATCAGTCAGTTCCTACAGATCTTTCCGGCTCCTTGATTTCTCGGCAATAGCTGAGCTGTTATCGACTCTGCCGTGATGAATAGACTGCATCCTATAGCGACGAGCGGTTGTCCTACGCGCGTCATCAGCCACGGACTAGACCTCTGGCAATTCAAATATTTACATATTCAGAGGCCTGGCAACACCTGTAACCAGCCCCTATCTAAATGCACCCCAACTGTTCCCCACACGATGGTGAGCGTGCCCGGCGCGCTTCCTGGGCGTTCTCGACGCGAAGGGTGCCACCCGAAACGGTGCGCCAGTTATTGCCGCTGGTGGGCGCACCCCAAGCGGGGGACTTGATCCTCGCCAAGGTCGATTCCCTCGGGCAGCATCCCGGATTACAACTCCCCTGCGGCCGGCGCAAACAGCTTTTTCCCGGTGACGAGATCGTTGTCGCATACGGAAATCGATATGCGTCAAATCAATTCGAATCGGTTGTTCCGGAGACTCTGGGGCCTTGTCATCTCGCCGCTGGTGGGGGCATTGCATCGCGTGTACTTTCGTGGCACGTCAAGATGACCAAGGGTCCTACGCAGATTACGCCCATCGCGCTACTGGGTACGGCAGACGCGCGACGCGTGAACCTCGCTGACTACGCGATCGAAAGGCTCCCATTCATTCGCACCGCACCGCCTTGTGCCATCACGGTCGTCGGGACCGGAATGGATTCTGGAAAAACGCAGAGCTGCGCTTTCCTCGTCCGTGGGCTCATCGGTGCCGGCCTGAACGTCGGCTACGCCAAGATCACCGGCACGGGAGCCGGCGGAGACTTCTGGATGCTGACAGATGCCGGTGCCCGGCCCGTCATCGACTTCACCGACGCAGGGATGGCAACGACCTACCTCGCGTCACCGGAGCAGGTCGAACAGGTTCTGCTCACGTTGGTGGGTCATCTCGCGCACTCCGGCGTGGACGCCATGGTGCTCGAGATTGCCGACGGCGTGCTGCAGCGGGAAACCTCGGCGCTGCTGCGTTCGCCTGTATTCGCGAATCTCGTGGGCGGCATCATCATGGCATCTCAGGACTCCATGGGTGCAGCCGCAGGCGTGCAGTGGTTGAGGCGACATGCAGACCCGCCCGTCCTGGCCCTCAGCGGAATCATCTCGGCCGCGCCGCTGCAAGCCCGGGAAGCGGTGGCGGAACTCGCCCTGCCCGTGTACGACCGGCAGGGGCTGGCCACCCCGGCCAACGCCATGCGCATTCTTGCTGCCGCGCAGCGACATGCCGAGCAGGCGCGTCAGCGCCGTAGAAAGCCGCCGAAAGGACAACACCATGAGCGCTACAACGCAATGGAAGCAAGCGCAGGCCTCACCGGTAGTGCCGCTCGGGCGTTTGCTGCGGCGGGCCCTCAGGAGCGACCCGAGTCTTGAGTACCTGGTGTACGCACCTCCCACACGGAAGGCTGCGCCCCGTGTGATGGTGGCCGTCCACGGCAGCTCTGCGCGATGGGTTTCCCAGGTGAAAACGTTGGCGGGGCACTGTGACCGGGAGCATGTCGTCCTCATTGCACCGCGCATGGACGACCAGCGCCTGCCGCGATATCAGCGCTTGGGAAGCGATGCGCGCCGCGCCGATCTGTTCCTGAATGAATGCGTGCAGGAAGCCGGCCATCTCGCCGGCGCCGACGTATCGAAGGTGTTCATGTTCGGTCACTTCGGCGGCGCGCAGTTTGCCCACCGCTACGCGATGGCTTACCCCCACCGCGTGCATGCGCTCGTGGCCGCATCGGCTGGGTGGTACACGTTTCCCGACACATCGGCCAAGTTCCCGTACGGCATCCGTTCCTCCCGCAGCCTTCCGGGGCTGACATTCGATCCGGAGCAGTACCTGCAGGTCCCCATGTACGTGATGGTGGGGACGCAGGACACCGGCACCGAACGGGTGCGCCGCAATGATCGCGTGGACGCGCAGCAGGGAAGCACCCGGATCGAGCGGGCGCGCCGGTGGGTTGCCGCCATGCAGGCACAGGCGCAAGCGCATGCGTTACCGCCGCGCGTCGAGCTCACCGAGCTGCCGGGAGCCGGCCATTCCTTCGAATCACTCTGCAGGGACGCCGCACTCGCCGAGCGAACCTTCCTGCTCTTCCACCCCGCCTCACCCGAAGGTGAATTCCATGAAGCGCGATCTCGAAAGAACAGCCCTGACGCCAGAGCTGCGACAAAGTGAATCGTTCGACGATGCCGAAGTTCCCGGCAGGCCACGACCGCCGGGGTGGTCGGGACGCGTCCTTCGCTGGTGCGCGCTGGCCCTCCTGCTGCTCGCGGTCATTGCGATTGCGGCCGGTGGCTGGTGGGTACACAAAGATGGCGTTGTCCTGTCACGCAACGCCCTGGTGCGCGGCGAACTTTCGGACATCGGTACGCGGTTCCCCGGAGTACTGATCTCGACGGAGGCCCAGCCCGGCTCGCGCGTTCGCGCGGGGCAGGTACTCGCGCGCCTGGACGACCGCTACTTGCGAGCGCAGGAAAGCGAGGCGCTGGCCCAGCTCGAAGCGCTCGAGCGCGCCCTGGCACTCGAACGCGCCGCAATAGCCCAGGAGCGTTCGAGCAGGGCTGTGCGGGTACAGGAAATCGAAGCCAGAGCATCGGCTGCCCAGGGAGGTGTCCGCGCTGCCAGGTTGCGTGTCGCCGAAGCGGAGGAGTTTCAGCGGATCCGTCAGGGGCTCGCCGACCAGGGGATGATCTCTGCGGATGCCATGCGCGAGGTGCAGAACCGCACCCGGCTCGCACGGGAAGATCTCACTGTTTCGCTGTCGAACGTCACGGCCGCGGAAGCTGCGCTGCGCAATTCCGAACTGGAGCTGTCGGGCATGGCACTGCG
>DAIMZU010000262.1:0-4841 GCA_036733845.1 Ramlibacter sp. | reverse complement strand
ATTCGCTGAGCAGCGCGCGAAGGGGGAGGCGGTGCTCCAGGCGCGGGACGCCGCAAGTGACTGGGCCGAGGGGGAGCGCGATGCGCATATGGCAGCAAGGCCCATGCGGAATGAGCTGCGGGGCCTGCTTGGCTGACATGCCCTGACGCGGAGTCCGACTTCGTCGGCTCGCAAGCCGTGACAGGGCATCGTGGCCGGCCGCGGTCACCGAGGCGCTGCCGAAGGTGCGGGTCACGCCCGCCCAGCCTTACGCGTTCAGCCGCGTTGCATGCAACGATCAGGGGCGAGGAGCAGGGCGCAGGGTGTCGCCGATGCCGAAGGGGATCTCGCCGCCACGCAGGATGTGTATCAGGCGCCGAGCCTCGCCACGGTCAATCTTGCCTGCCTCGACTCGCTCTTCCAGGTGCTCAATGGCCTCATCCTGACGAGCCTCAAGTGCGTCGAGCATCTCCTGCAGCGCGCTGCTCTTCGCGCGCTCCCGCTCGAGATCCGCAGCCCGATGCGCCAGTTCCTGGCGTTGCCTGTCGCGGTCGGCCTCGAACTGCCGGCGCTCCTCGGCCAGCTTGTTCGCCTCGTCCTTCAGCTCGCGCTGGCGCTTCTCCAAGGCCTGACGCCATTTGAGCTGCATCTGGTTCAGCTCGCCTTCCTTTATTGCAACCTGCGCCAGGCGAGCGTTGGCCTCGGCGAGCTTCTGCCTGGCCGCGGCCTCCGCGTCATCGAGCACCGACAGCCGCGAGCGCCAGGTCTCCTCCAGCTCCTTCGCGCGCAGATCCAGCTTGCGGCGAGCCACAGCCACATCGCTGGTGTAGCGCTCGTAGTTCACGTCCGCCTTGCGGTTCCAGCCCAGGGGCTTGCCCACCACCTCGTGGAACCGATCCTGCGCCTGCATCCAGCCCACCCTGTACCAGGTGCCGTCCTGGTCCGCCGAGTCGCCTCGCGCGGCTGCGCGCGCCCTTGAGACGACCCCCGGGTCCAGGTACTTGATGGGAAACGCCTGCGGGTCGGCAATGATGGCGTGCGCATGCGCGAGCTTCTCGTCCCGGTGGAGCACGAGGGACACGAGCCCCGCCTCGCCAAGGTCACCTTCCTCGCCTGGATCATCGGGCCCTTGCGTGCCGGGTAAACGCGCTGCGCGGGCGGGCCGGAATTCACCGAACTCGCCGATCAACCACGTCTTGATCAGTTCCCTCCACAGACTGAATTGAGCGTCGCCCTCCCTGTACGCGGCGGTGTAGCCCATGACTATGGAGAGCACGGTAGGCAGGCGTGTCGACTGCCGGCGTAGCTTTGTATACGGTCCCTCCACAGGCACACGCGTCACCGCCTCCGGTGTGGACGGCTCGAGTGTCATCTCCATGTGGTGCTGGCCCTTGCCTGGCTTCGGCGGGCGCCACCAGGTCTGCGGCGAGACGTTCTGGCCGGCTGCCTGTATGTGCTCGTGGAACCACTCCTTCATGCGCTCAACGTCCGGGCCGTGGACCACGATAGGCTCGAGCGGCTCGATGTCCTGGCTGTCCAGGTGCTGCACGTACTTGCGCGTGGGAGTGGGCTTCGGCTCCATCAAGTCGTTGAGCAGCCGCAACGCCTCGCCCACGATGTCCTCCAGGGCGCGGGTCGGCTGGTTGGCCGAGATAGCCACCAGCGTTCCGTGCATGAACTGGTTCAGCCCGCCGCCGGTGGTCTCCCCCATCGGCCGGGTCGGGCGCACTCCGCCTTTTTTCTTGGCCCGGACCTTGGCTCGCTGCTTGGCGGCCGCGGTGCTCACGATCCACCTCCGACCAACGACGAGGGAGCGAACAGCCCTTCGTCTGCGACCGCCTCTATACCGTGGGGTTGAGCGCTGCTCAACCCGCGGACGGGCGCCACGTGGACGAAGGCCGCTTCGTTGCGGTAGTCATCGGCGTCGCCGATACCAGCGAAGACGAAGTAGGGTTTTTCGATCCCGTTGAAGATCATCGGGCCCGTAGGCCCCTTCGCGGCCGGTGCCGCATGCGATGACGTAGCCATGTCCCTGTCCTCCAGTGCGTGGTCCCTTCGCTTGCAGGAGACCATCGAGTACGTAGTTGACTTCGGTGCCGCTGTGCCATGCCGAATCGATGGATTCGCGCCAGTGCGCCCTTGAAGCTGCTTTGATCAACTGTAGGACGGACCTGTATCCGCCGTGTTGGCATTCTTCGCAATCGATTCGATCCAGTTGAATCGCTCGAGTTGGATACGTTAGACCAATGATCCATAGCAACAGACTCCGATCAATGGTCGGGCGGATACGTCTGCTGTGTAGAGGCGCATGCCCCAAGGCTGTACCCACATCGAGTCTTGAGAAGCGCCAGGGTGTCTCGTTGGAAACCCGATGTAGTGGGGGCGATCCCAATCTGTGCACTTGGCCGGCGTGATTGTGTCGGCGCGGCGCCAGGCAGTGACGGCCCCCTGATCGCCTTGCTGCACGAGGAAACGTGCGTGTGCACAAATCAGCGTTGGTCCGCACGGTTTGCCGTGTGTGCGCACGGATCCGCGGGGAAGACTGCACGGGTCCGGGCATTTCCATGGTTCAGCGTGGGTGGCCACGGTTGTTCGTGGCCATGCACGTGTTAAGGGGGCGAAGAGCTCGTGGCTCTTGCGGCGAACCACCAACTGCACTTGAGCGAGCTGCTGGACGGCGTCGGCAGCGGACGTTCCAGTGACTGGCGCGGGGCATCTTCCGATGCTTGTTCCATCAGTCCCAGCGCGCTAGCGCCTCCCAGAGCACCTGCAAGTTCCGAGCTGCCCACACAGGCCGGGTGCCTGGCCGGATTCTGAGGTTGCGCCCCAGCGTGGGGTAGGGACTACGGCAGCTTTCGGAAGCCGACATCGTTGAGCGGTCTTGACCCTCTACCGGCTACAAGGTTTCCAATGACTTTACGACGCCGCGGACCGGCGACGCGAGATCAACAAGTGGAGCCCGCGATGGATAGCCAGAAACTGCTGCGAGAGACAAACATGCTCGACTTCGAGCACCCAAGCATCCAGGGGCTGATCCGCGAGCGAGGGTGGCGTGATCTGCCGCAGCGCGAGCGGGTCGGAGCGATCTATGAGTTTGTGCGCGACGAGATCGCTTTCGGTTACAACCTGGCGGACGACTTGCCGGCGTCGCGCGTGCTCGCTGACGGCATTGGCCAGTGCAACACGAAGGGATCGCTGTTCATGGCGCTGCTGCGAGCGTCGGGCATCCCCTGCCGCTTCCACGGCTTCACCATCGACAAGGCCTTGCAGAAGGGCGCCATCACGGGCGTGGCCTACCTCCTAGCTCCCCGCGACATCATCCACAGTTGGGTCGAGGTCCTGATCGACGGCCGCTGGATCGAGCTCGAGGGATTCATCCTGGACAAGGCCTATCTCTCGAAGCTTCAAGAGATGTTCGCCGACCACGAGGGAGCCTTCTGCGGCTTCGGGGCGGCGACCCCCGATTTGAAGAACCCTGAGGTCGATTGGACGGGCGACAACACCTACATCCAGAAGGACGGCATCAACCACGATTTCGGCGTGTTCGATGACCCGGATTCGTTCTACGCCAAGCACGGCGCGAACCTCTCGGGCGCCAAGAAGTGGCTGTTCCAGGCCGTGGTGCGCCGCTGGATGAACGCGAACGTGGAGCGCGTGCGATCGGGCGGCGCGCGAGCCCTCGGCGTGAGGCCCCGGCCTACGCGCGCGCCATCCGCCGGCTGAGCGTAAAGGCCTTGCGCCGCCCTCTTGGTCGTGAGATGGTCGATCCCGATACAATGCTTCCGCCGATGAGACGCTTCCTGCTTTTGTTGCTCGCGCTGGTGCTGCCCATGCAAATGAGCTGGGCGGCCACGCATTTTTGCGACGACGAGCGCCTCGTGGCGCTCGCCGTCGCGGCGGCCGAGCAGGGAGGCCATTTCCATGCCGAGGCGGCCGGCGAGAAGTCGGACTCCCAGAGCGAGAAGATCGCCGACGCGTGCTGCGGAGCGGCGCACAACTGCCACGGCCTGCACCACATCATGGGCCAGGCGGATCCCGAGTTCGCCGCCGCAGCCTGCACGCAAATGCCCGCGCATTCGGGCGCCGCGCCTCCCTTGGGCGAAGTCCTCTCCCGGATCGAGCGTCCCAATTGGCCCGCCGCCTGACGGCGGGCCGCGACATACCAACCCATCTTCCTCGCGGTTCGCCGAAGCAGTCGTTCGTTTCGACCTTCGGAGAACTCGATGTTTCCTTTTTCCCCGCGGCCGCGGACGGCCGCGCTCGTCGGCGCGCTCGCGCTCGCTTGTTCCGTTGGCGCGCAGACAGCGCCTCCCACTTTGCGCGAGGCCGTCGACGCGGCTTGGGCGCTGAGCCCCCAGGCTCGGGCGCTCGCTAGCCGGCAGGCCGAGCTCGACGCCCGCGCCCGCGCCGCCGGCAATTTCCTGGCCGGCCCCCCAACCGTGTCCCTCGCCCACAAGACCGGCCGCGGAGCCGCCAGCGGCGCGCAGGAGACCGAGGCCGAGATCTCGGCGCCCCTCTGGCAGCCCAGGCTGCGCTCGGCGACCGCGGCGCAGGTCGAGGCCGATCGAGCATCGCTCTCGGCGCAGGTGGCGGCCGCGAGGTTGAAGCTCGCCTCCGACGCGCGCGAGCTCGCGGCCGCGGCCGCCTTGGCCGAAGTCGAGCGCGAGCTCGCCAGCCGCAAGGCGTCCGAGGCGCAGGCGTTGGCCGCCGACACCGAGCGGCGCGTCAAGGCGGGAGAGAGCGCGCGGGTCGACGCGCTGCGCGCGAGCTCGGCGCTGCGCGAGGCGGAGTCCGCCCGGGCGGCGGCCGAGGGCGCGTTGGCCCGGTCGCTGGCGAATTGGCGCGCGCTCACGGGGCTCGCC
>DAIMZU010000261.1:0-4851 GCA_036733845.1 Ramlibacter sp. | reverse complement strand
GTGCCGTTGGGCTCGGCCTGCTGCGACAGGCCGCGGACTTCGGTGGTGCCCGGCGCCGGTGCGGGCGCGGGGCCCGGGGCGGGTGCGGGCGCGGGTGCTGGCGCCGGGGCGTCGGCGATGGGTTCGCCATCGCCACCGCCGCCGCCACAGGCGGTCAATGCGGCGGCGAACAGGGCCGACACGGCCATCACGGACAGGCGGCGGCGGGGTTGGGTGGATCTCGACATGGCTGCTTCTCCTGGGTTGCTTTCGGTTGATCCTCTTAACGGACCGTCACCATGCTGCCGAGGCACGCACAGCGGCTGGGTTCGCATTCGGAGCATTGCCACGTAGGAGCAGGTCCCGGCGTCGCGTCGGCACCTGCGAGGTGCTGTGCCGTCCGGTGTGGGCACTTGTAACGGCGACGGGCGCAACCACCTGTGCGACCATGAGCCCTCCTCTTCACGTCGTCTGTTCCGAATGCCAGGCCGTCAACCGCGTGGCGCCTGGGCACCTGGGCAGTGCACCCGACTGCGGGCGCTGCAAGCAGCCCCTGTTCAGGGGCCGCCCGCTGGCCGTGGATGCCGCCGGCTTCGACCGGCAGGTGGCCCGCAGCGACATCCCCGTGCTGGTGGACTTCTGGGCAGCATGGTGCGGACCGTGCCGGATGATGGCGCCGGCGTACGAGCAGGCCGCGGCCGAGCTAGAGCCCGGGTTCCGGGTGGCCAAGGTGGATACCGAGCGCGCCCCCGAACTGTCCGCGCGGCTGGGCATCCGCAGCATCCCGACCCTGGCCTTGTTCCGCGGCGGCCGCGAGATCGCGCGGCAGCCGGGCGCCATGACGCGCGCCGCTGACATCGTGGCCTGGGCCCGCCAGCACGCCTGAGGACGGCACCCTCCGGGTTCGCACCCGCGCTGGCGGAACCCGCCTACAGGTTCGCAGGCTCTGCGGTCCTATGCTTGCGCGCACATCCGGGCTCCCTCCGGATGCCAGGAGCGCGAGGGATGGTCGCAGCAACACAACACCGCGAACAGCGGGCCCATGACCGGTTCGGCATTGCCATGGACGCCATGATCGAAGGCGAGCAGGCGCGCACCCACGACCTGAGCGCCACCGGGCTGCTGCTTCAGTCGCGCTGGCGCGCGCCGGTCGGCCGCGTCGTGTGGGTGACGCTCGCCTTCTGGGGCGGCGGGCGGTCGCGGCGGGTCGGATGCTACGCGCGCGTGATGCGCATCCAGGCGCACGGCGAGGGATACGACATCGCGCTGCGCCTGGCCAAGCCGCTGTTCGGCTGAACGCGCCAGCGACCGGCGCGCCAGCGGTCCGCCATAATGCGGCCATGGGGTTGTTCAAGAAGGTTTTCGGGGACAAGGCGCTCGCTTCGGGCGCCGCACGGCCTGCCCCGTCTTCCGAGTTCCCCGACAGCGAGGCCGCCCCGGGCACTTCCTGGCGCGCACTGGCCAGAAGCCGCCGCGAAGCCGTGCACGTGGTGCTTCGCGAGGCCATGCGCCAGCACGCCATTCCCACCGACTGGATCGAATCGCGCCTGCTCGCGGATGTCGACGATGCCCGCCTGCTGACTTTCTGCGTCCTGCTGCATGTGCGTGACGGCCAGTCGAGCCTGCAGGGCTACGCCCCCACCTTCCAGGCCAGCTTCATCGACGCGCTCCACCGCTTCGACCCCAGGTCCAGGGAGTGGCTCGCGTCCGTGTGCTGGACCTTCGCGCCCGGGCCGGACAGCACCGACATCGCTGCAGCCGCTGCAACGACTGCAGCGACGCGATTACCGCCTGGCGCGGACGCCGACTTTGGCGGGGCGGTCGCGCCATCTGCGCCGGACGAGGACAAGCAGGAACTCGAGGAAGACCTGCAGGCGCTCTTCGCCATCCGCGATGCCGCACTGCGCGTGCCGCCGCGGACGGACTGACTCAAGGTTTCGGGATCCGGACCGTCTTGCTGATCATCAGGCTGCCTGAGAGCGCGAACAGCAGCGACAGCGGGTGCAGCTGCCACGGACCCAGCGACCACGCGCCGCCCGGCAGGGCGTCCGCCAACCGACCATCCCAGGCCAGCCACGCGAGCACGGCCGTCAGCAGGACGCTGGTGGGAATCGGCGTTCCCTCGAAGTACTTGACCTTTCCGCCGGGCCCGCCCAGCGCTTCGGCGGTCACGTTGAATCGGGCCAGTCGGCTCACGCCGCAGCACACGAAGTAGATCAGCAGGGCCACGTCCCAGCCGCCCTGAAGCCCTGCCGCGAAACCCAGGGCTGCCGGCGCCACACCGAACGAGATCACGTCGGCCAGTGAGTCGAGTTCACGCCCCAGCGGCGAATGGGACTGCCGGGCACGGGCCACCTGCCCGTCCAGCACGTCCAGCACGAAGGCGGCGGGGGCCAGCGCGGCGGCTGCCAGGAAGTGGGCCAGGTCGCCAGACGCCATGTAGATCATGGCCAGCAGGACAGCCCCGGTGCCGCAGGCCGCGTTGCCCAGGGTGAAGAAATCCGCGAGGTGGAAGCCGCGGATCATCGAGAAATGGCGGGGTGCGTCGCGCGTGCCCGCAGCCCTTTCGGGAGTGTCCATGGCACAGCCTAGGCCGCGGTGGGGCAGCTGCAGGTCGGCCGGCGCGTGGCGCGCCTGTCGTCCTGCGCTGATGGACGCGAACGCGCGACCTGTCCGCAGACGCTTGCTATAGTCGCCCGCGACCATGAGCGCCCACTCTCCCGACCGCCGCGCCTTGCTGCGCCTGGCCTGCGCCGCCGCCGCCGGCGCCTGTCTGCCCGGCAGCGCGCAGGTGCGCTGGCGCTTCGACCCCTTCTCGCTCGGCGTGGCCAGCGGGGCGCCGGCACCCGACTCGGTGGTGCTCTGGACCCGGCTCGTGGCGCCCGGCTGGCGCGATGCGATCCCGTCGGTGCCTGTTCCCGTGCACTGGGAAGTGGCGCACGACGAGGGCTTCACCCGGGTGGTCCGCCATGGCGAGGTGCAGGCCACGCCCGAGCTGGCGCACAGCGTCCATGCCGAGGTCGACGGCCTCGCGCCGGACCGCTGGTACTTCTATCGTTTCACCTGCGGGGAAGCGGTCAGCCCCATCGGCCGCACGCGCACCGTGCCGGCTGCGGGCGCGACGCCGCAGCGCCTGCGGCTGGCCTATGCGTCGTGCCAGCGCTGGGACCACGGCCAGTACGGCGCCTACCGCCACATGCGCGACGAGTCCCTGGACTTCGTGCTGTTCCTGGGCGACTACATCTACGAGTACCCCAATGCCACGGCCGCGGTGCGCAGCTTCCCCACGCTGGGGCTGGTGCGTACCCTGGCCGAATACCGAGACCGACACGCGCTGCACCGGAGCGACCCCCTGCTTCAGGCCATGCACGCGCAGTGCCCCTGGCTTCTCACCTGGGACGACCACGAGGTGCAGAACGACTATGCCGGCGACCACCCCGGCGACGACCGGCCGCTGGGGCTCAACGCTGGCTGGGACTTCCCGAGCCGGCGGGCCGCGGCCTACCAGGCCTATTACGAGCACATGCCCCTGCGTGCAGCCGATTTCGCGCGGGCCATGGACCGGGTACCGCTGCGCCTGTATGGTCGCGTGCGCTTCGGCCAGCTGGCCGACATCCTGCTGCTCGACAACCGCCAGTACCGTGACGTCCAGGCCTGCGGCCAGCCGCGCCGGCCGTCGGGCATGGTCGATCCCGCCACATGCCCCGAACTGTCGGACCCCCGGCGCACCTACCTCGGCGCTGTCCAGGAGCAGTGGCTCGACGGCGCCCTCGGCACGGCGACCCGGGCTTGGACGGTCATCGGCCAGCAGACGCTCTTCGGGCGCCGCGACAACCTGCCCGGTCCGGGCGAACGCCTATGGAACGACGGATGGGACGGCTACCCCGCCGCGCGCCAGCGCGTGACCGATGCCCTGCAGCGTCACCGCGTGGCCAATCCGGTCTTCCTCGGCGGCGACGTGCACGAGAACTGGGTGGGGCATGTGCTGCCCGACTACGCGCGGGCGGACACCGCACCGATCGGCGTGGAGTTCTGTGGCACCAGCATCACCTCGCGGGCGGGTGGCGCCGACCGGGCCGCCCAGCGCCTCGCCGAAAACCCCCACTTCGTATTCGCCGATGGCTGGCGGCGCGGCTATGGCGTGGCCGAGTTCACGCCGGCTCGCCTCACCACCACCCTGCGAGTGGTCGAGGACGTCAGCCGCCTCGACACCGGCATCGAGACGCTCGCACGCTTCGAGGTGCAGGCCGGGCGGCACCTTGTCGAGAGGGTTTGATCTGGCTCAGAGCCGAACCACTTCCAGGAGCCGATCCAGCCCGCCGGACTCGATGGACACCATGGCCTGCTCGCGCACGCGGGGCTTGGCGTGATAGGCCACCGACAGTCCCGCGGCGCCCATCATGGGCAGGTCGTTGGCGCCGTCGCCCACGGCGATCGCCTGGCGCGGCTGGAGCCCGAGCTGAGCACACGTGGCCAGCAGCATGCGGCGCTTTTCATCGCCGTCGCAGATGTCGCCCCAGGGCTGGTCGATCATCCGCCCGGTGAGCACGCCGTCGTGAACCTCCAGGACGTTGGAGCGGGTGAAGTCGATGCCCAGGCGGTCGCGGATGCGGTCGGTGAAGAACGTGAAGCCGCCCGAGACCAGCAGCAGCTTCATTCCGGCCGCCTTGCAGGCGGCGACCAGTTCGGCCGCACCGGGATTGAGTTGCAGCCGCTCGTCGTACACCTCCTGCAGGTGCCCGAGGCGAACGCCCTCGAGGAGCGCGACGCGCTGGCGCAGGCTTTCCTTGTAGTCGGCGATCTCGCCGCGCATCGCGGCCTCGGTGATCGCCGCGACTTCCGCCTTGCGCCCGGCGGCAGCGGCGATCTCGT
>DAIMZU010000260.1:0-4862 GCA_036733845.1 Ramlibacter sp. | reverse complement strand
ATGTCGAGGTGGCCCTGCACCGTGCCGGATTCGGCCCGGTAGGAGCTGGTGGACATGATGGCCAGGGGCTTGTCGAAGATGCGCGAGAGCACGTCGCCCGGACGCATGCCGCCCCGCGCGAGGCAGAGGATGGTGTCGAACTGCCAGCCGGACTGGTGGACTTTCAGCGCCAGCTTCTCGATGAGGTTGTGGTATTCGTCGTAACTGACGTAGAGGTGCTTGCCGTCTTCGGTCAACATGGGATGGGGCTCGGGCGAAAGGATCGGGCGGACCGGCCGCAGCCGGAATGACGTGGGCCGGATGGTACGGCAGAGCGCGCCGGCAGGAAAGCCCGCCGGATGCGCTCCGGCCGTTCAGGCCAGGTACGGGTGGCGCATCATGATGGTGTGATCACGATCCGGGCTGGTGGAGATCATGTGCACCGGCACGCCGGTGACCTGTTCAATGCGCTGGAGGTACAGCCTGGCGTTCACGGGCAATCGGTCGTATTCGGTCACCCCCACGGTGCTCTCGGACCAGCCGTCGAGCACTTCGTACACCGGCTTGCAACGGGCGATCTCGTCCGCGCCGAGCGGCAGGATGTCGGTGTGCTCACCGTCCAGTTCATAACCGGTGCAAAGCTGCAACTTGTCGATCCCGTCGAGGACGTCGAGCTTGGTGATGCACAGGCCGGACAGCCCGTTGACCTGCGCAGAGCGCTTGAGCAGTGCCGCATCGAACCAGCCGCATCGCCGCGAGCGGCCGGTGGTCACGCCCTTTTCCGCGCCGACGGTGGAGAGGTGATAGCCCACCGTGCCGGGCACTTCCCAGTCCAGCTCCGTCGGGAATGGACCGCCACCGACGCGGGTGCAGTACGCCTTGGTGATGCCCAGGATGTAGTGCAGCATGCCCGGGCCCACGCCGGCACCGGCCGCGGCGTTGCCGGCGACGCAGTTGCTGGAGGTGACATAGGGGTACGTGCCGTGGTCCACGTCCAGCAGCGTGCCTTGCGCGCCTTCGAACAGCAGGTTGGCGCCCAGTCGGTGCGCCTCGTTCAGCTCGCGCGAGACGTCGGCCATCATCGGGCGCAGTTGCTCGCCCAGGCGCAGTGCCTCGTCCAGGGTCTGCTGGAAATCCACCGCCGGGGCATTCAGGTAGGTGGTCAGCATGTGGTTGTGCAGGTCCAGCAGCGTGCGCAGCTTTTCGGCGAAGCGCTGGGGATGCTTGAGGTCCTGAACGCGCAGGGCCCGCCGCGCGATCTTGTCCTCGTAGGCGGGACCGATGCCGCGCCCGGTGGTGCCTATCTTCTCGGCACCGTCCTTCTCGCGCAGGGACTCGCGCGCCACGTCCAGGGCCGCGTGGAAAGGCAGGATGAGCGGGCAGGCTTCGCTGATGCGCAGGCGCGAGCGGACCTCGACGCCGGCCTTCTCCAGGCCCTCGATCTCCTCGAACAGCTTGGCCGCCGACAGGACCACGCCGTTGCCGATGTAGCACTTGACGCCCGGGCGCATGATGCCGGACGGAATGAGGTGCAGCGCGGTCTTGACGCCGTTGATCACCAGCGTGTGGCCGGCGTTGTGCCCGCCCTGGAAGCGCACGACGCCTTGGGCCATTTCGGTAAGCCAGTCGACGAGCTTGCCCTTGCCCTCGTCGCCCCACTGGGTGCCGACCACGACGACGTTGCGTCCTTTTGTCTTGTTCATCCGAAATACTTCCTGAAAATGGGATCAGAGGGCGCGCACGGCCCAGCCGTCGCCCTCGCGGGCCAGCTCGCGGTCGCAGTGGAACTCGTCCACCTCGCTCTCGTGGCCGGGAAGCACGCACACCACGGTCTCGCCGCGGCTGCGCAGCGCGGCAATGGCTGCGCGCAGGTCGGGGGCTTCGCCCCAGGGCGCGCGAATGGCGGCCCGCAACGGCCGGCCCGCGACCACGCCGACCAGTTCGCGAACGTCGAGGCTGAAGCCGGCGGCCGGGCGGTTGCGGCCGAACACCGCACCGACTTCGTCGTAGCGGCCCCCGCGCACCAGTGCGTCGCTCGCACCCGGGGTGTAGATGCCGAAGCGCGCTCCGGTGTAGTAGGCATAGCCCCGCAGGTCCGCCAGGTCGAAGCTCACCCGGGCGCCCTCGACGTGGCTGGCCAGCCACCGCATCGCCGAGAGCGCGTCCCGCACGACCGGGACGTCCGGCAGCACGCGCGCGGCTTCCGACAGGACCGCCACGTCGCCGTACAGGGACAGCAGCGCCGAAAGCGCCTTGCGCGAGGCGACGGGAAAGTCCCGCGTCAGAACGGACAGCTCGCTTGCATCCTTGGCGGCCAGGGCGGCGTGCAGCTTCTCCAGGACGGCGGCGTCGGCCGGCACGCCCTCGAGCAGCGCCCGCACGATGCGCGCATCGGCCATGTCGACGGTGAGCTCGCCGACCCGTGTCGCGCGCAGGCAGTCCAGGGCCAGCAGCAGTGCTTCGAGGTCTGCCTCGAGCCCGGCATGGCCGTAGATCTCGGCCCCGAACTGGAGCGGCTCGCGCGTGGCATGGGGGCGGCTGGGCCGGGTGTGCAGGACCGGCCCGCAGTAGCACAGACGCGTGACGCCGCGGCGGTTGAGCAGGTGCGCGTCGATGCGGGCGACCTGCGGCGTCGTGTCGGCGCGCAGACCCAGCATGCGGCCCGAAAGCTGGTCGACCAGCTTGAAGGTGCGCAGGTCCAGGGCCTCGCCGGTGCCGGTGAGCAGGGATTCGAGGTGCTCGAGCAGCGGCGGCATGACAAGCTCATAGCCGTAGCCACGCGCGGTGTCGAGCAATTCGCGGCGGAGTTCTTCGATGTGCCGGGCCTCGGAAGGCAGGACGTCGGCGATGTGATCCGGCAGGACCCAGGCGGACATGGGAAGGGGGTCTGTTAAAAACGGTATTTTACCGGGGCGCGGCAGGCACTCCCGCGGAACGCTCGCGGGCTTGCCAGAACGGGGCCTGCAAGCCCCGGCCGCTCAGGACACCAGCCAGAGGATCAGCAGCCCCAGCGCCACGCTGCACATTCCGAAGAAGCGCAGCTGGCCATCACGCAGCGCGAGGATGCGCTCGAAGGTGCGGCGCCACCCCGCTGGGGACACGAGGGGCAGCAGCCCCTCGATCACCAGGACCAGCGCCAGCGCCGGCCAGAGCAGCTCCGTGGTCAAGGCTCAGCGCGGCTGCGGTTGAGCCGGCACCGGACTCGATCCGCCCCGGTAGGCGCGGAAGAACTCGCTGTTGGCCGGATCCAGCACCAAGACATCACTGCGCTTGCCGAAGCTGGCGCGGTAGGCCTCCAGGCTGCGATAGAACTGCGCGAACTGCGGATCGCGGCTGAAGGCCTCGCCATAGATCGCCGTCGCCCGCGCATCACCCTCGCCACGCAGGCGCTGTGCGTCACGGTAGGCATTGGCAATGGCCACTTCGCGCTGGCGGTCGGCGTCTGCGCGGATCTTCTCGCCTTCGGCGGCGCCGGTGGACCGGAGCTCGTTGGCGACGCGGTTGCGCTCGGCCTGCATGCGGCGGTAGACCGATTCGGTGATCGCCTCGACGTAGTCGGCGCGCGTGATCCGCACGTCGACCACCTCGATGCCCCACGGCCGCTCGCCGGAGACCACTTCCTGGGCCTCGCGCCGGACCTCGGCCATGAGCTGCTCGCGGCGCGTGGAGAGGATTTCGCGCACGGTGCGGCGGTTGATCTCTTCCTGGAATGCGTTGCGGATCACGCGGTTGAGCTGCAAGGCGCCCGCCTGCTCGTCGAGTCCGACACTGCGGATGTATTGCGACGGGTCGGTGATGCGCCAGCGCACGAACCAGTCGATGACCATGCGCTGCTTCTCGGCGGTGAGCATGGGCTCGGGGTCCATGCTCTCGAGCGTGAGCAGCCGCTTGTCGATGTAGCTCACGTTCTGGAAAGGCGGCGGCAGCTTGAAGTGCAGTCCGGGTTCGGTGATGACCGAGCGGATCTGCCCGAGCGCGTAGACCACGCCGAACTGGCGCTGGTCGACGACGAACAACATCGAGCTGGCCAGTGCCAGCAGCACCAGGATGGAAGATGCGATGAAACCGATTCTGTTCATTGTATGGATGCCCCCTTCAGCGAGTCTCGCGCTCGCGACCGCGGACGTTGTTGTTGTCGCGCGCACGCGGGTCGGGCACACCCGCTCCGGCGCCGGGTTGCGGCTGGGGGGCAGGCGGCGCGGCGCCGGCATCCGCCGCCCCGGCCTGGGAGACCTGCTGCATGATCCGATCGAGCGGCAGGTACAGCAGGTTCGAACCCTGCCGCGAATCCACCAGGACCTTGGTGACGTTGGAGTACACCTGCTGCATGGTTTCGAGGTACATGCGGTCGCGCGTGACCTGCGGCGCGCGCTGGTACTCGGTCAGCACCGAGCGGAAGCGCTGCGCATCACCCTGCGCCTGCGCCACGATGCGTTCCTTGTAGCCCTCCGCCTCTTCCATGAGCCGCGAGGCCGTACCGACCGCACGGGGGATCACGTCGTTGGCATAGGCCTGCGCCTCGTTCTTGGCACGCTCGCGCTCCTGGCCGGCCCGCAGCACGTCGTCAAAGGCGGCCTGCACCTGCTCGGGCGGGCGGACGCCGCCTTGCTGCAGGTTCACCGCGACCACGTCGACGCCGAGGTTGTAGCGGTCGAGGAGGTTCTGCATGAGCGTGCGCACCCGCGGCGCGATCTGGTCGCGCTCTTCGGCGAGCGCCGAATCCATGCGCATGCCGCCGACCACCTCGCGCACCGCCGACTCTGCGACGTTGACCACCGTCTCGGCCGGATTGCGGCTGATGAACAGCCAGGCGCGCGCATCCTTGAGCCGGTACTGCACGGCGAACTTGATCTCGACGATGTTCTCGTCCTGCGTGAGCATGG
>DAIMZU010000259.1:0-4881 GCA_036733845.1 Ramlibacter sp. | reverse complement strand
AAAGGGCGCAAGAAAGCGGAAGGTGGGGGTGCATCACGCCACGGGATCTTCAGGAGCGACCGTCGTGTCACCTTTCGATCATTTCCTTGGCGTCCTAAGCGTCTCCTTTGCGACCTTTGCGTTCCTCCCCCGTCTTCACACTCACTAAAATCCCCGAACGATCGTTCTTTTCCACATCCGAGGACCCCAGCATGACGGCTGAATACAAGGTGCATGGCGATGTCGCCGTGATCACAATGAACAACCCGCCCGTCAACGGGCTGGGGCTGGCGACGCGGCAGGCGATCGCGGCGGGGCTGGAGCAGGCCGAGGCCGACCCGGCGATCCGGGCGATCGTGATCACCGGCGCCGGCAAGGCGTTTTCCGGCGGCGCGGACATCCGCGAGTTCGACTCGCCCAAGGCGATCACCGAGCCGAACCTGCTGTCCCTGATCATCGCGCTGGACAACACCACCAAGCCGGTGGTCGCTGCGATGCATTCGGTGGCCATGGGCGGCGGGCTGGAGCTGGCCCTGGGCTGCCATTACCGCATCGCCGCGCCGGGCTGCAAGGTGGCCCTGCCGGAGGTCAAGCTGGGCCTGATCCCCGGCGCAGGCGGCACGCAGCGGCTGCCGCGCGTGCTCGGTGTCGAGACGGCATTGAACATGATCGTCAGTGGCGAGCCGGTCGCGAGCGAGCTGCTCGCGCAGGTGCCGGGCCAGCGGCTCTTCGACAAGCTCGCCAGCTCGCCGCAGACGCTGCTCGACGAGGCCGTCGCCTATGCTCGCGAAGTCGCCGGCACCCGGCCGCTGCCGCGGGTGCGGGACCTGCCCTGCATCCATCCGCAGGGGGACGCCTATTTCCAGTTCGCGCGCAACATGGTCAAGGGCATGGCCAAGCAGTTTCCCGCTCCCGTCAAGTGCGTGGATGCGGTGGAGCTTGCCACGAAGAAGAAGATCGACGACGGCCTCGCGCTCGAGCGCGAGATGTTCCTCAACCTCATGCTCACGCCGGAGTGCCGGGCCCTGCGCCACATCTTCATGGCCGAGCGCGCCGCGTCCAAGATCCCCGACGTGCCCGAGGACACGCCCCGCCGCGAGATCCGCTCCGTGGCAGTGATCGGCGCGGGCACCATGGGCGGCGGCATCGCCATGAACTTCCTCAACGCGGGCATTCCGGTGCGGCTGCTCGAGCTCAAGCAGGAGGCGCTCGACCGGGGCATCGCGACGATCCGCAAGAACTACGAGGCGCAGGTCGCCAAGAAGAAGCTCAAGCAGGACAAGCTCGAGCAGCGCATGGCCCTGCTGACGCCCACGCTCACCTACGAGGACCTGCGCGACGCCGACCTGGTGATCGAGGCCGTGTTCGAGGACATGGGCGTCAAGCAGAAGGTGTTCGAGCAGCTCGACGCCGTCGCGCGGCCCGGCGCGATCCTGGCATCCAACACCTCCACGCTGGACGTCAACCGCATTGCGTCATTCACGAAGCGGCCCCAGGACGTGCTCGGCCTGCACTTTTTCAGCCCCGCCAACGTCATGAAGCTGCTGGAAGTGGTGCGCGGCGAGCACACCGCCAAGGACGTCCTGGCCACCGTGATGTCCCTGGCCAAGACCATCCGCAAGACGGCGGTGGTCTCCGGCGTGTGCGACGGCTTCATCGGCAACCGCATGATCGAGCAGTACGCCCGGCAGGCCGGCTTCCTGCTGGACGAAGGCGCGACCCCCCAGCAGGTGGACAGGGCCATCGAGAAGTTCGGCTTTGCGATGGGTCCTTTCCGCATGGGCGACCTGGCGGGCAACGACATCGGCTGGGCCATCCGCAAGCGGCGTGCCCAGGAGCGGCCCGGCATGCGCTACAGCGCCACCGCGGACCGCCTGTGCGAGATGGGCCGCTTCGGCCAGAAGACGGGCGCCGGGTGGTACGACTACGCCGCCGGCAAGCGCGACGCCATTCCATCGCCGGTGGTCGACAAGATGGTCGCGGACCATCGCGCGGCGCTGGGCATCGAGCCGCGCCGGATCACCGACGAGGAGATCGTCCAGCGCCTGGTGTTCGCGCTGGTCAACGAAGGCGCGCACCTCCTCGAGGAAGGCATTGCCGCCCGCGCGAGCGACATCGACATGGTCTACCTCACGGGCTACGGCTTTCCCATCCACCGGGGCGGCCCGATGAAGTACGCCGACACGGTGGGCCTGTTCACGGTCATGCAGGCCATGAAGCGCTTCCAGCGCAATCCGCGCGACGACGCGGCCTTCTGGGAGCCCGCGCCGCTGATCCGCCGCCTCGTGGCGGAAGGCAAGACGCTCACCTGAGCACCCAGGACCCGAACCCGAAAGGCCCGAATCCATGACGCAGGCAGTCATCGTCTCCACCGCACGCACGCCCCTGGCCAAGAGCTGGAAGGGTTCCTTCAACATGACCCATGGCGCCACGCTCGGCGGCCACGCGGTGCGCCACGCGCTGCAGCGCGCGGGCATCGACGGCGCCGAGGTCGAGGACGTCCTGATGGGGTGCGCCAACCCCGAAGGCGCCACCGGCGCCAACATCGGTCGGCAGATCGCGCTCATGGCCGACCTGCCGGTGTCCGTCTCGGGCGCCACCGTCAACCGATTCTGCTCGTCGGGCCTGCAGACCATCGCCATGGCCGCCCAGCGCATCATCGCGGGTGAGGGCGATGTCTACGTGGCCGGTGGCGTCGAGAGCATCTCCTGCGTCCAGCAGGAGATGAACCTGCACATGCTGCGCGACCTGGACCTCCAGAAGAAGCAGCCGGCCATCTACTGGAGCATGCTGGAAACCGCCGAACAGGTCGCCAAGCGCTACGGCATCAGCCGCGAGAGCATGGACGAATACGGCGCGGCCAGCCAGCAGAAAGCCTGCGCGGCCAGCGCAGCGGGGCGTTTCAAGGACGAGATCGCGCCCATCACCGTCACCGCCGGCGTCGCCGATCCGGTGCTGGGGCTGCGCGCGCGCGAAGTCACCGTGAGCGTGGACGAGGGGCTGCGCGAAGGCACCACCGCCGCGTCGATCAGCGGCATCCGCGCAGCGCTGCCCGGCGGCGTGATCAGCGCCGGCAACGCCAGCCAGTTCTCCGATGGCGCGGGAGCCTGCGTGGTGGTGAGCGAGGCCTACGCCAGCCGCCACAACCTGAAGCCGCTGGGCCGCTTCCTCGGCTTTGCGGTGGCGGGTTGCGAGCCCGACGAGATGGGCATCGGACCCGTGTTCGCGGTGCCCAAGGTGCTCAAGCGCCTGGGCCTGACGGTGCAGGACATCGATCTGTGGGAGTTGAACGAGGCCTTCGCCGTCCAGGTGCTCTACTGCCGGGACCAGCTTGGCATTCCGGACGAGCGCCTGAACGTCAACGGTGGCTCGATCGCCTTGGGGCATCCCTACGGCGTATCCGGACAGCGCCTGACCGGCCACGCGCTCATCGAAGGCCGGCGCCGGGGCGCCAAGCGGGTGGTGGTCACGATGTGCGTGGGCGGCGGCATGGGCGCTGCGGGGGTTTTCGAGGTCCTCTGACGCGGCCACGCAAGCGCTGTCCATGCTGCGTCCGCTGCTCGACTTCCTGCTCCACGACTGGCTGCGCGTGGAGGCGCTCGCGCAGCGCCCGCGCTTTGCCGAGCACTCACGCGAGACTTTCGACGCGGTGCTCGACACCTGCGAACGCATCGCGCGCGAGAAGTTCGCGCCCTTCAACCGGCTCGTGGACACCGAGGAGCCGCGCATGGAAGGCGAGCGGGTCGTCCTGCCGGCGGCCACCCAGGAGGCCTGGGACGCCTACGCCGCCTCTGGCATGCTGTCCGCCTCTCAGGACGCCGAGTGGGGCGGCATGCAACTGCCCTACACGGTCGAGGCCGCGGCGGGCGCGTTCTTCGCCACCGCCTCGGTCAGCATCGGCGCCGGAATGCTGACCGTGGGCAATGCCAACCTGCTGATGGCGCACGGCACCGACCTGCAGAAGCGCGTCTTCGCGGCCCCTCAGTTCGAAGGGCGCTTCAGCGGCACGATGTGCCTGTCGGAGCCGCAGGCCGGCTCGTCCCTGGCGGACATCACCACGCGGGCCGTGCCCGATGGCGATGGCCATGAAGCCGATCCGCTCGGGCAACGCTTCCGGCTGCATGGCCACAAGATGTGGATCTCCGCTGGCGACCACGAACTGACCGAGAACATCGTCCACCTGGTGCTGGCCAAGATTCCCGCCCCGGACGGCCGGCTGGTGCCGGGCACGCGGGGCATCTCGCTGTTCCTCGTGCCCAAGTGGCTGGTCCAGGCCGAAGGCCGTGCGGGTGCCCCGGTGCGGCTCGGTGAGCGCAACGACGTCGCACTCGCCGGCCTGAACCACAAGCTCGGCTGGCGAGGAACGACCAACACCCTGCTGAACTTCGGCGAGGGACGCTATCTTCCGGGCGGCAAGCCGGGCGCCGTCGGCTGGCTCGTGGGCGAGCCGGGCCAGGGCCTGGCGTGCATGTTCCACATGATGAACGAGGCGCGCATCGGCATCGGCATGGCGGCGGCGTCGCTCGGGCTGGCCGGCTACCAGGCATCGCTGGCCTATGCCCGGCAGCGCACGCAGGGCCGGCTGCCCGGCCCCGCCGGCAAGGACCCGGCCCAGCCGCCAGTGCCCATCATCGAGCACGCCGACGTCAAGCGCATGCTCCTGGCCCAGAAGGCCTGGTGCGAAGGTGCGCTGGCGCTGCTGCTGTATTGCGCACGCCTCGTGGACGAGCAGCACACCGGCGAGCCCGGCGACTCGGACGACGCGCGGCTGCTGCTGGAGGTGCTCACCCCCATTGCCAAGAGCTGGCCCAGCGAGTTCTGCCTGGAGGCGAACTCCCTGGCCATCCAGGTCCATGGCGGCTACGGCTACACGCGCGACTTCCCGGTGGAGCAGTACTGGCG
>DAIMZU010000258.1:0-4901 GCA_036733845.1 Ramlibacter sp. | reverse complement strand
TGCGGGGCCGGACTCGGGAACGGTGGCGCCCGCTGCGGCGCCTTCCGCGCGGGCGAGCCGCCCGCAACCCGTTGTCTTCAGCGGCGCCCTCAGCCCCATCGCGAGCTCCGAGGCGGCGTCGGTGTCCGTCGCGACGCTGGAGGTCCCACCCGACCTGTGGGACCGCATCCGCAGGGGCTTCTCCATGCCCAACCTCGAGGGCGAACTCGTGCGCCAGCACGAGCAGTGGTACTCGAGCCGTCCTGACTACATCCAGCGCATGACCGAACGGTCGCGCAAGTACCTCTTCCACATCGTCGAGGAGCTCGAACTCCGCGGCATGCCCCTGGAACTCGCCCTGCTGCCCTACATTGAGAGCGCATTCAACCCGCAAGCCGTCTCCAGCGCACGCGCGGCGGGCATGTGGCAGTTCATGCCGGCCACGGGCAACGACTTCGAGCTGCGGCAGAACATGTTCCGCGACGACCGCCGCGACGTGCTGGCGTCCACGCGCGCCGCGCTCGACTACCTGCAGAAGCTCCACGGCCTCTTCGGGGACTGGCACCTCGCGCTGGCGGCATACAACTGGGGCCAGGGGAACGTGGGACGGGCCATCCAGCGCAACCAGCGCGCGGGCCTGCCGACGACCTACACGGCGCTGACCATGCCCGCCGAGACGCGGCATTACGTGCCCAAGCTGCAGGCGGTCAAGAACATCGTCCTCAGCCCCGACGTGTACCGGGCCGAGCTGCCGCTGATCGAGAACCACCCCTACTTCGACACGGTCGAGATCACCCGCGACATCGACGTCGAGCTGGCCGCCAAGCTTGCCGACGTGCGCCTGGAGGACTTCCGGGCGCTCAACCCCTCCATGAACCGCCCGGTCATCCTGGCCGCCGGTACGCCGCAGATCCTGCTGCCCTGGGACAACGCCAAGGTCTTCAAGACCAACCTGGCGGCCTACACCAGCGGCCAGTACGCAAGCTGGACGGCGTGGACGGCGCCATCCAACATGACGGTGGCCGAAGCCGCTCGCCGTGTCGGCCTGTCCGAACCTGAGTTCCGCGCGCTCAACAACATCCCCCCGCGCATGATGATCCGCGGGGGCTCGGTCGTCCTCGCGCCCCGGTCGGCCAAGCAGGAAGACGTGCCCAGCCAGCTGGCGCACAACGCACAGCTCAATCTCGCCCCGGAAGTCACCGTCCGGCGCACCAGCGTCAAGGCCGGAAAGAGCGACACGGTCGCCAGCATCGCGCGTCGCTACGGCGTCCGTGCCGCCGACGTCGCCGACTGGAACAATGTCGGCCCCCAGGCCCACTTCAAGCCAGGGCAGGCCGTGGTGCTGCACCTTCCGACTCGCGCACGCGCCGCCGCATCAAAGCAGGCCCGCAAGACAGCCGCTCCGGCGACCCGGGCCGTTGCGTCGAAGCCCGCGCCCAAGCGCAATCCGGCGCCAGTGCGCGCTGCCGCCAAGCCGGCCGCCAAGGTGGCGGCGACGCGCTGACGGGGGTTTCTCAAGCCACCCTGAACACAGCCATCATCCCCCCGTCCTGGTGCTCCAGGACGTGGCAGTGGAGCATCCAGTCGCCTGGGTTGTCGGCCACGAAGGCAATGTCGACACGCTCGTTAGGGTCCATGAGCACCGTGTCGCGCCACTCCTGGTGCGCGGTCGACCGGCCGTTGCGGCGGATCACCCGGAAGTGGTGGCCATGCAGGTGGATGGGGTGGTGCCAGCTCGAATCGTTCACCATGGCCAGCACGTAGGAGCGCCCGCGCTCGAGCACCAGCACCGGCGGCTCGGCGTGACCGTGGCCCGCGTGCAGGCCCTCGCCGTGACCGGAGGAAACCACGCCATTGACGGCCCAGGCCTTGCCCCTGCGCAGCAGAGCCATCATCGGCAGCGACTGACCGTCGAGCGTCGCGCGGTGCATGCGGCCCATCATGCCTCCCTCGAAGCGCAGCTGGTGCGTGACCGCCTGCGCCAGCTCGGGCTCCGGAAGGCGGTTGGGCGGCAGCAAGGGCGGCTCCGGCCGCGGCTTCGCCCGGACGGCCGCGCCTTCGTACACCAGGTGCAGCAGGTCGAAGGCCTGGCGCGGGTAGAAGGTGTCGAACACCGCATGGCGCTCGCCAGCCGCGCCCGTGGCGTCGAGCACCAGGTCGCAGCGCATCCCCGGCGCCAGCACGATGCGCCCGTCCGGGGGCCGGTGCGGGGTGACGGGCTGGCCGTCCAGCGCAATGACCACGGGCTGCGGCCCCTCGAATTGCAGCGCGAAGATACGCGCATTGGCGACATTCAGCAGCCGCAGGCGGATGCGCTCGTGCGGCCGCACGCGCAAGTCCTGCGGCGGCAGGCCATTGACGGTGATCGCATTGCCGATCCGCCCCGCATGGGAGATGTCGTGCGGGCTGCCGAAGCTTTCGCTCACGGCGCCCCACTGGGTCAGGCGCCAGTCATCGAGCACCCAGGCGAGGTCGCGGTCCACCGCGGGCGGCTCAGGCTCATCGACGATGAGCAGGCCGTACAGACCGCGGTCGAGCTGCTCGCTGCTGCGCACGTGCGGGTGGTACCAGAAAGTGCCGGCGTCCGGCAGCGCGAACTCGTAGGTGAATCGGCCCTGCGGCGGCACGGCCTGCTGGGTGACACCCGGCACGCCGTCCATTGCGTTCGGCAGCCGGATGCCATGCCAGTGGACGGTCGTGGGCTGCGCAAGCCGGTTCTCCAGTTCGACGCGCAGGCGATCGCCCTGCCGCGCGCGGATCAGCGGGCCCGGAATGCTGCCGCCATAGGCCCAGGCGTCGATCGGCGGGTGGGCATCGCCGCGCACCGGGTGCCGGATGGGCGCGGCCACCAGGCGGGCCTCGCGGGTGCGGCCTGCCGCGGCAGGAAGGTTGCAGGCGGAGAGCACGGGCGCGGCCGCGGCGGCGAGCAGGAATTCCCGGCGGTCCAGGAGCGTGGGCGGGGGCATCGTGGCGGCAGTCCTGTGATGGCGTGGAATCGCCGCACTCCGGCGTGCGGCCGTCCAGGTCACTATAGCGCCGCGCGCCGGTGGGTACACTGCCGCCCATGGCAAGCCCCGGCGCCCTGGCGGCGCAATCCCGTCCGGCCGTGGCCGGTGCGCCGCGTTCGCTGAGCGGGCTCCTGCCCTTCCTGCGGCCCTACCGCGGCCAGATCGCCCTCGCCCTGCTCTTCCTGATCCTCGCGGCCGCGGCGACGCTGGTGTTTCCCCTGGCGCTGCGCAGCCTCGTGGACGGCGGTTTCGCGGCACCGGATCGCGGCGCACAGCTTCTCGCCCTGCGCCAGCATTTCCTGGCCCTGTTCGGGGTCGCGGCGGCACTGGGCGTGTTCTCGGCGGCCCGCTTCTACATGGTCAGCTGGCTGGGCGAGCGCGTCACGGCCGACCTGCGCACGGCCGTGTATTCCCATGTGCTCCGGCAAAGTCCGGCGTTCTTCGAGGAAACGCAGACCGGCGAAGTCCTGTCGAGGCTCACCGCCGACACCACCCTGGTGCAGACCGTGGTCGGCTCGTCCCTGTCCATGGGCCTTCGCAACGCGGTCATGGGAGCCGGTGCCCTGGGCATGCTGGTCTGGACCAATCCCTACGTCATGACCCAGGTGCTGCTGGCCGTGCTGCTGGTGGTGCTTCCGGCCATGGCCTTCGGACGCCGGGTGCGCCGCCTCTCCCGCGCCAGCCAGGACCGCGTCGCCGACACCAGCGCGATCGCCGCCGAGGTGCTCAACGCCATCCCTGTGGTCCAGGGCTACACCGCCGAAGCGCGCGAGACGGGCCGCTTCCGCGCCGCTGCCGAGGCCGCCTTCGCCACCGGCATCCGGCGCACGCGGGCGCGGGCGCTGCTGGTGGCCTTCATCATCATCGCCAACGCCGCCCTGCTGCTGTGGGCGCTGTACAGGGGCACGCAGGCGGTCATGGCGGGCACGATCACCGCCGGGCACCTGGGACAGACGGTGCTGTACGTCATCATCCTGGCAGGCGCGGTCGCGGTGCTCGGAGAGGTGTACGGCGAACTGCTGCGCGCCGCCGGGGCGACCGAGCGACTGATGGAACTGCTGCAGGCCCGCTCGCCGGTGCAGGAGCCGTCCCGGCCCGAATCGCCGGCGCGGGCCGAAGGCGGGAGCGCGTTGCGTTTGGAGGGCGTGGGCTTCCACTACCCCTCCCGGCCGCAGCAGCCGGCCCTGGACACCATCGACCTGGACGTCCGCCCCGGCGAGACCATCGCGCTGGTGGGCCCCAGCGGCGCCGGCAAGACCACGGTGTTCCAGCTGCTGCAACGTTTCTACGACCCGCAGCAGGGCCGCGTCGTGCTGGACGGCGTGCCACTGCCCCGCCTGTCGCTCCAGGAGCTGCGCGGACGCATCGGCGTGGTGCCGCAGGAGCCGGTGATCTTCTCGGCGAGCGCCATGGACAACATCCGCTACGGCCGGCCCGAAGCCACCGAGTCGCAAGTGATCGAAGCCGCCCGGGCCGCCTTCGCGCACGAGTTCATCGAAGCCTTGCCCGGTGGGTACGGCAGCTTCCTGGGCGAGCGTGGCGTGCGCCTGTCGGGCGGCCAGCGCCAGCGCATCGCCATTGCCCGCGCGATGCTCAAGGATGCCCCGCTGCTGCTGCTGGACGAAGCGACCAGCGCCCTCGACGCCCAGAGCGAACGCATGGTCCAGGCCGCGCTGGAACGCGCGATGCGCAACCGCACCACGCTGGTCATCGCCCACCGCTTGGCCACAGTGCAGCGGGCCGACCGGATCGTGGTGCTGGACCACGGACGCGTCGTGGAAGTCGGGACGCACGCGCAACTCATCGCGCGTGGAGGGCTCTATGCGCGGCTGGCGGAGCTGCAGTTCGTGGGGTGAGCTGGGGGCGCGTCGAACACGCTGCGGGGTATCGCAGGTTTGATCGCACCGGCCACAC
>DAIMZU010000257.1:0-4902 GCA_036733845.1 Ramlibacter sp. | reverse complement strand
CGTGAAACGCGAATGGGGTTCGTTCTCCAGCGTGGCGCCGATGATCGACAGCAGCGGCGTGATGCCCGACCCGGCCGCGAATCCTGCGCGGTGCCGGGCGCCGGGAATCGTCGGAGTGAACCGGCCCTCGGGCGGCAGCACGTCGATCGTGTCGCCTTCGCGCAGTTCGGTGAGCGCCCAGTTCGAGAAGGTGCCGCCCTCCACCTGCTTGATGCCCACCTCCAGTTCGCCGCGGGCGTGCAGGTGCGCCGGCGTGCTGCAGATCGAGTAGCTGCGCCGCACTTCCTCGCCCTCGATGCGGGTGCGCAGCGTGAGGAACTGCCCCGGGCGGAAGTCGAACTGCTCGCGAAGCGGCGGCGGCACGGCCAGCGAGATCGCCGCAGACCCCGCGGTATCGGGCACGATGCGGGCAACGGTGAGCGGTTGGAAGTGCAGGGCCATCGGCGGGCAGGTCAGTAGGGCTTGAAATGGTCGAAGGGCTCGAGGCAGGCCAGGCAGCGGTACAGCGCCTTGCAGGCCGTCGAGCCGAAATGAGAGACCTCGGTCGTGTCGCCGGAGCCGCAGCGCGGACACGCCACGGCCAGCGCCGCACGCCGCCGCGTGAACTGCAGTGGGCGCGCCTCGTCGGCAGCCTCGCCGGCCGGCGGTGCGATGCCATAGTCGCGCAGCTTCTGCCGCGCCTGCGGCGTGATCCAGTCGGTGGTCCAGGGCGGCGACAGCCGGGTGTGCAGCCGCGCAGGCAGGCCCGCGGCCTGCAGCGCGTGCCGCACGTCGTCGCCGATCTGGTCCATGGCGGGGCAGCCGGAGTAGGTGGGCGTGATCACCACCTCAAGTTCACCCGCCTCGCCGTCTTCGAGTTCCCGCACCTCGCGCAGGATGCCCAGTTCGCGCAGGTTCACCACCGGGATTTCCGGGTCGGTGACGCCTTCGAGGACCTGCCAGGCGCGCTCGACGCGGGGGCTGTGCATCACCAGCTCGCGCCGGGGTGCTGGCGCGCGAGCGACTGCATCTCGGCCAGCAGGAAGCCCATGTGTTCCGAGTGCAGCCCAAGCTTGCCCTGGGGCAGGAATCCGGTGGCCGGGGAGCGGCGCAGCCCGGCTTCGGCGAGCAGTTCGTCCACCGCCGCGTCCCAGTCTGCCCGCAAGGCGCGCGGGTCGGGTGCGGCTTCTTCGGACAGCGCTTCCTCCTCGTGCGGGGCGAGGGTCCAGAACTCCTGCGTGTACGGCAGCAGGTGGTCCAGCGCCGCCTGGGCTCGCTCGTGCGACTCGTCGGTGCCGTCGCCGAACTTCACCAGCCAGTCGGCGGCGTGGCGCAGGTGGTAGCGCGTTTCCTTGAGGGACTTGGCCGCAATGCCTGCCAGTTGCGGGTCGCTGGACGACTGGAGCGCCTGCCAGACCCGCACCATGAACTCGCCGAACAGGAAATTGCGAACGATCGTGACGGCATAGTCCCGCCGAGCCGCTGCCGTGGGCGCCAGCGCACGGTGGTGCGGAAGCTCCAGCAGCACGTAGTTGCGGAATTCGCCCGCGTCGCGGAAATAGGCCAGCGAGTCCTCGGTGGCGCCCTCCCCGGCGACGGCCGCCGCGTGCTGGTAGAGCAGCCGGGCCTGCCCGACCAGGTCGAGGCTGATGTTCGCCATGGCGATGTCTTCTTCCAGCACCGGGCCGTGGCCGCACCATTCGGCATTGCGCTGGCCGAGCACCAGGGCGCTGTCGGCCAGCTGCAGCAGGTAGGGCAGCGGCGCGTGGACCGTGGCGGCGTTCATCATCACATGTGGCCCACTTCGTCCGGGATCGCGTAGAAGCTCGGGTGCCGGTAGATCTTGTCGCTGGCGGGCTCGAAGAACTCCGCCTTGTCGTCCGGCTCGCTCGCGGTGATCTGCGACGAGGGCACGACCCACAGGCTCACGCCTTCCTGGCGGCGGGTGTAGACGTCACGCGCCATCTGCAGCGCCTGGCGCGCGTCCGCGGCGTGCAGGCTGCCGCAATGCTTGTGCTCCAGTCCCTGGCGGCTTCGCACGAAGACTTCCCACAGGGGCCATTCGTGGTCCGCGCCGGCGGACGTCTCTTGCGTGCTCATGCGGCCTCCTTCAGGGCGCGTTGCCTGCTGCGCCGCGCATGCGCGAGCGCCGCCTCGCGCACCCAGGCGCCGTCCTCGTGCGCGGCAACCCGGGTGGCCAGGCGTTCCTTGTTGCACGGGCCGTTGCCGTTGACGACGCTCCAGAATTCATCCCAGTCGATAGCGCCGTAGTCGTGGCTGCCGCGTGCCTCGTTCCACTTCAGGTCGGGGTCGGGGAGGGTGACGCCCAGCACCTTGGCCTGCGGCACGGTCGCGTCGATGAACTTCTGCCGCAGCGCGTCGTTGCTCACCCGCTTGATGCCCCAGCGCATGCCGAGCGCGCTGTTCGGGCTGTCAGTGTCGGGCGGGCCGAACATGGCCAGCACCGGCCACCACCAGCGGTTGACCGCGTCCTGCACCATGTCGCGCTGCGCCTGCGTGCCGGCCATCAGCGTCATGAGGCTTTCAAAGCCCTGCCGCTGGTGGAAGCTTTCTTCCTTGCAGATGCGGATCATGGCCCGCGCATAGGGACCATAGCTGCAGCGGCAGATCGGCACCTGGTTCATGATGGCCGCGCCGTCCACCAGCCAGCCGATCACGCCCACGTCGGCCCAGGTCAGCGTGGGGTAGTTGAAGATGGAGCTGTATTTGGCGCGGCCGGCGTGCAGCGCGGCGATCATCTGGTCGCGCGAGGTGCCCAGCGTCTCGGCGGCGCTGTACAGGTACAGCCCGTGGCCGCCTTCGTCCTGCACCTTGGCCAGCAGGATGGCCTTGCGCTTGAGCGAGGGCGCGCGCGAGATCCAGTTGCCCTCCGGCAGCATGCCCACGACTTCGCTGTGGGCGTGCTGGCTGATCTGCCGCAGCAGTGTCTTGCGGTAGGCCTCGGGCATCCAGTCCTGCGGCTCGATGCGGCCGTCGGCGTCGATGCGCGCATCGAAGCGGGCCTGAAGGGCGGCTTCGCCGGGTGCGCCGTCCGCCACCGCCTGCAGTCCGCGGCGGGTTTCCGGCAAGTCCATGGCTTGGGTGTACATGGACCCCAGTATATTGATTCCCCGACCGGCCGGTCGGGGAATTTTGGGGTGGCCGGGTTTTCCCGGGGGTTTCCCGGGGCTTCCGGACGGTCGGCTCAGGCGCCACCGGACTCCAGCGTCTGTCCCTGGCCGCGGCCGCGGCCCAGGACCTCCAGCAGCTGGGGCAATGCAGCGGCGAGCGCGGGCTTGAGCGTGTGGGGTGGGTTGACCAGGAACATGCCGCTGGCGGTCAGCCCGGGGCGCGGCGGTGGTGCGCCGGGCTCCCGCGGTTCGTCGCGCTGCCCGATGGCCAGCGTGGCGTGCAGCCAGGGCCGCGCGGCCTGGTTGGCCAGCGTCTTGAGCCGGCGGGGCAGGTCGTGGGCCTCGTGCCGGGGGATGATGGGGTACCAGATCGCATACGTGCCGGTGGCGAAACGCTTGAGGCTGTCCTGCAGGCAGGCCGCGACCTTGCCATAGTCCGTCTTGATCTCGTAGCTCGGATCGATCAGAACCAGCCCGCGGCGAGAGGGCGGCGGCAGCAGCGACTTGAGCGCCTCGAAGCCGTCCGCCCGCTCGATGCCGACCTGACGCCCCGCGCGCAGCTGCTCCACGTGGCCGACCAGCAGCTCGATATCGGTGGGGTGCATCTCGAACAGCTTCAGCCTGTCGCGCGCCTCGGTGCGCAGCAGCCGCTGGATGACGAAAGGCGAGCCAGGGTACATGCGCCACTGCCCGGGACGGTTGTATTCGGCCACCATGTCCAGGTAATCGGCCAGGGCCGGCGCAGGCTCGGTGATGGCCGGTGCGCCGCCGCCCGCCGGCCGCAGGGCCTGCATCAGGCGGACGACGCCTTCGGCGGCCTCGCCGGACGTGGTCGCCTGTTCCGCGTCCAGGCGGTACAGCCCCGCGCCGGCATGGGTGTCGACCACCAGCAGCGCCGCCGGCTTCTGGACCAGGTGACGCAAGGTGGCCATCAACACCAGGTGCTTGAGCACGTCGGCGTGGTTGCCGGCGTGGAAGGCGTGTCGGTAACTGAACATGCGGCGATGGTAATCCCTGTCCTGGCCGCCGGGCTTGAGTCGGACGCTCAGTCAGGCTAGAATTACGGGTTCTGCAGCGCCAAGGCATTTAGCCAACGGTTCCGCGGCAGATAAAACGGTCTGGCGGCCTGGCTTGCCAGGGCGTCGATACCCCGCCTAAGAGGTCCCCGGCAGAGGGACACCGACCGCGGAAAAGAACCGCCCCAAACCTTACTCGAGAGTCTCATGACCAAAACGTTCAGCGCGAAACCCGCTGACGTGACGCACGAGTGGTTTGTGATTGACGCCACCGACAAGGTGCTCGGACGGGTTGCCAGCGAAGCAGCCCTCCGTTTGCGCGGCAAGCACAAGGCCATCTACACGCCTCACGTCGACACCGGCGACTACATCGTCGTCATCAACGCTTCCAAGCTCCGTGTCACCGGCACGAAAGAGCTCAACAAGAAGTACTACCGCCACTCCGGATTCCCCGGCGGCATCTACGAGACCAACTTCCGCGACATGCAGGCCAAGCACCCCGGCCGCGCGCTGGAAAAGGCCGTGAAGGGCATGCTGCCCAAGGGCCCGCTGGGCTACGCCATGGTCAAGAAGCTCAAGGTCTATGGCGGCGCCGAGCATCCGCATACCGCGCAGCAGCCCAAGCCGCTGGAAGTCTAAGGAGCCGACATGATTGGTGAATGGAACAACGGCACCGGCCGCCGCAAGAGCAGCGTCGCCCGTGTCTTCCTGAAAAAGGGAACCGGCAAGATCACGGTCAACGGCAAGGACATCCAGGAGTTCTTCGGCCGCCAGAC
>DAIMZU010000256.1:716-4922 GCA_036733845.1 Ramlibacter sp. | reverse complement strand
TGCCCATGGTGGTGCGGTCCGTCGTCGCGCCGGTGGTGCCCATGCTGGTGGACCCGCTCGTGCCCGCGCCGGTGCCGGTGCCGGTCGTCGTGCCGGTGCCGGAACCGGTGGTGCCGCCCGCGCCCATGGAGCCGGTGGTGCCGGTGGTGCCGGTGGCGCTGCTGCCCGTGGTGCTGCCGGCGCCCATGCTGCTGGTGCCGGTGCCGGCGGTGCTGCTGCCCGTGCCAGCGGCGGTGCTGCCCGTGCCGGCGGTGCTGCCCGTGCCGGCGGTGCTGCCCGTGCCGGCGGTGCTGCCGGCGCCCATCGACGAGGAGCCGCCGGCGGCGGCAGCATCGCTCTGGGGCGTGCCGGTGCTGGTGGCGGGAACCTGGTTCGAGCCGGCCTGGGTGGTGCTCGGGGTCGAGCCGGCCGGGGCGGTGCCCTGCGCGGACGATGCGGGCTGCTGCGCGGCGGCCATGCCCATGGAAGCGGCGGCGGCGGTGGCCAGAAGGCCTTTCAGGAGGGTGGATGCTTGCATTAGGGGACTCCTAGGAAGTTGGGGGAAACGACAAGCCGGCTTTGCTTGCCAGCTGTCCCCAGACTAAGGAGTCGCCAAAACGGACGCGTCAGCATGCCTCAGTTCATCGTGTCGGACAGTGTCCGCCTGAGCAGCATGTTTGTCACACTGCCGCCGAGCCAGCACCGGTCACACGCGCGGCGGCAGCAGGCCATCGGCCGTGCGGGTTTCCGGCAGGATGTAGACCACGCCCCGGACGCTGCCGAGCACCGGCTGGACGACGCCGAGGTAGAAGCTGACGGGCACGACCACGCAGCCGAGGGATGCGCGGTTGTCGGCAGGCGTGGGCGACGCAAGCCGCGCCAGCCGGTCCGCCAAGGCTGCCCCGGGCCGCACGCGGTGGATGGCGAGCGCGGCCTCGTAGTCCAGCCAGATGATGTCCTCGCCGTCGAGGTTGCGGCCGGGCACCGACTCGAAGCGCCCGGCCGGGGTGGTCCGCTCGTGCAGGCCGACCTTGCCCACCTGGGCGCGTTCACCCACGCCTTCGACGGTGTGGTCGCCGACCGTCTGCCCCAGCAGGGCTGCGCTCGCGCCGACCAGGCGATGGCGCGCATCGAAGACGAACACCTGGGCGGCTTTCTTGTCGACGATGGCGAAAGGCTTTCCGCGGGCATCGCCGCTTCGCGAGATCCAGGCCGCCACATCCCGGGCTTCCGCGGATGCTCGCTCGCCCCGGAAGTCCACCTTTCCCGCAAAAGCAGGCGCCGCCGCAGTCGAACACGCCACGAGCGTGGCGAGCACCCAGGCTCTCCGATTCATTGACCGATCCCCGTCGATGGCGGGCTCGCGCTTCAGCCCCTCGCGGGGTGGCGCGTTGCCGCAGTCCACGAGCCCGGCCCCTCGCCAGACTCGACGGATCAGATCCTAAAGGCTGAGATAGCGCGACGGCTGACTTGGAAGCGTCCTGCGGATGAGGACAGGCGATTAGCGCGACTTATTTGCGAAAAGCGCAAGCACATCCGCGTTGGGAATATCGTAGGAGCCGAACACCTCCTGCGGTCGGGAGAGCTCCGGCAGCACGTACACGACGGCACCCTCGCGGCGCACGGTGGGCGCCAGGATGTCCTCGTACACCTTGCGCGGCAGGTTGATGCAGCCGTAGGAGATGCGGTTGTCGCGGGGCGTGGCCGATGCCAGCCGCTCCAGACGGCGCTCGGCCGCCACCCAGGGCCGCACGCGGTGCATGGAGACGGCTGCGTCGTAGTCGACCCACACCACGTCCTCGCCGACTGCGCTCTCGCCCATTTCGGCGATGAAGCGACCGGCCGGCGTGGTCCGCTCCTCGGGCAGGACCTCGGCAACCGGCTTGTCGCCGACGCCGGGCACGGTGTGGTCACCGATGGCCGAACCGAGCAGCACCGGCGAGGCGCCCAGCAACTCACCGTCGGGGCTGAAGACGAAGAGCTTGGCCTGGCGCTTGTCGATGATGACGACGGCGCGGCCTTCGTTGTCGCCGGAGTAGAGCGCCCATTGTGCGACGTGGCGCGCATCGGGCGAAGCGGGCTCGCCGCCGAACTGCGGCAGCCGGATGACGCGGGGTGCCGGGTCGTGGGCAGCCATGGCCGGGGGATCGGCCGTGGGCATCCCGCTTGCGGCGGGTGGAACAGTCTTTGCCGGTGCGGCGCCGGCGTCAGGTGCAACGGCCAGGGGTGCGGACGCCACGGGCGCCGGAACAGCGACCGGGGAAACGCCCGCGGCCGGTGCGGCCCCCCATGAGGGGGGTGCCCCGCTGGTGGCAGCGCTTTCGGGGGTCGCATCGCGGCTGCAGCCGAAAAGCAGTCCGAGGCTGACGGCCAACACGCCCGCACGCACCGTCAGCCCCAGCAGGGGACGGCGTGCCGGCCGGGGTGATTCCGGCGCAGCCGGTGCAGGTCGCGGGTGGGTCATGTTTGCTCGGTCAGGTCGCGGATCATGCCTGCGTCCGCAGGCTGCCCGCGCCTTTCCTACACGTGGTTACGCGGTCAGTTGCGGTCGGCACGCGCCGCACGCTGGGTGGCAAGCTCGCGGTCACGCTCGACCTCGACGCGCTCGACGCGGGTGGTCTCGGTGCGGGTCGTGGACCCGGCACCCATCGTGGCCGTGCTCGACTCGTTGCGAACGCTCGCATCGGCAGCGGGAGCGGTGCTGGCGGCCGGAGCGGCGGGGTCACGCGCCGGCTCGGGGGCGGTGGTCTGGGCGACAGCCAGGCTGCCGAAGGACAGGGCGGCGGCAGCGGCCGCGGCGGTCAGGATCTTGTTCATGAATCGCTCCAGGGTGAGTCCCGGTGGGGGACGGTTTCGAGGCCGACCCTCATGGCCGGCTGAAGCAGACCTTAGGCAGGCCCTGCGCGGCGCCGGGTGGGGTCACGGCCGAACCTCCTGTAGGAAGCGCCCGCCCCGGCCGTACGCCGCGCGCACCCGCGGACGTCCTCACGCTTGATGGGCACGGGGGCCGCCCTGTGGTTCAGAGGACGACGGCTCACGCTCCGGCGCGGCTGCCTCGGTCTTGAGCACGCCGCGGATGTTCATCGCGGCGAGCGCCACTTGCAGCACGATGAGAGCCCAGGCGCCGGCATACAGCCCCCAGACCACCCAGAGCACGTTGCTGGCCAGGAAAACCCAGAACCCGGCGTTGCGGCGCGCTGGCCGGCTGGAGGCCACCAGCCACGCGGCCAGTACGGTGACGAGCATCGCGGGCCATTGCACCCAGTCGAGCAGCGGTGAAGAGAGCAGGTCCATGCCGCCCAGCCTAGTTCCGGGCGGTGGTCCGCAGGGCAGGCGCTGCCCACGGCCCCCTGTAGGAAACAGGCGCAGCGGCGCTAGGCGGCCGCGAGGCACCAGAGCGAGGTGACCTCCCGCGCGCGGGCGGCAGCCAGCGGGTCGTGCGGATCGCTCGCCTTGCCGTGGCGGGGCCGCACGTCGTGCCGCTTGCGCAGGGCCAGCCCCCCGTCGGCGATCCAGCCGAGGAGCTGCTCGCGCGTGCGAAGGCCGAGGTGCTCGGCCAGGTCCGACAGGATCAGCCAGGCCTCCCCTCCCGGGTCGAGGCGCGCACGCACGCCCGCCAGGAACCCCCGCAGCATGGCGCTGTCCGGGTCGTAGACCGCCTGTTCGACCGTCGATGTCGGGCGGGCCGGAAGCCAGGGCGGATTGCACACCACCAGGGGCGCGCTGCCCGGCGGGAACAGGTCCGCCTGCACCAGTTCCACCTGCGCGGACAGGCCCAGCCGGCCGAGGTTGTCCCGGGCGCAGGCGAGCGCTCGTTCGCTGGTGTCGGTGGCCAGCACCCGCGCCACGCCGCGGCGGGCAAGCACCGCGGCGATCACCCCGGTGCCCGTCCCGATATCCCAGGCGAGGTCGCAGCCCCGCGGCAGCGGCGCCGCGGCGATCAGGTCCAGGTACTCGCCGCGCACCGGCGAAAACACGCCGTAGTGCGGGTGGATGCGATTGCCGGGGGCGGAGCCCAGCGCCGGTATTTCAACGCCCCGGCGGCGCCACTCGTGGGCGCCGACCAGGCCGAGCAGCTCCCGCAGGGCGACGACGGCGGGCTGCCCGTCGGCGGGGCCCCACGCCTCTTCGCAGGCGGTGCGCAGGTCGGGCGCGCGGCGAAGCGGGATGCGGTAGTCGGCGTCGACGGGCACGAGCAGCATGCCCAGGATGGCGGCGCGCCGGCCC
>DAIMZU010000256.1:0-706 GCA_036733845.1 Ramlibacter sp. | reverse complement strand
TTTCCGGTGCCGCGGGGGCCTGGCGGCGCGGCTTGCGGTCCACCCGCCGGGCCAGGGCCTGGAGCAATTGCCGGGCGTTGTGGAAATCACCCTGCCAGAGCAAGGCCGTGCCTTCGCACGCCATCCGGTATGCCCGGTCCGCCGGAAGCTGGTCGTCAGCCGGCTCGATGCGCGCGGGCGGCAGGCGGCCGGCTTCGGATCGCCAGCGCGCGCTGCGGGGCGCGCCTGCCTCCAGCCACTGCGCTGTCGGGTGGGGATCGGGCAGCGTACTCGGGTGGTCAGGCATGGCCCGGCATTATCGCCACGCAGGCCCGCCGAGGCCGCGCGGTCAGACGTTGCCGGTGGGGTACGGCCCGCGCGGCCGCTTGCCGTCGGGGTTCACGCGCTCCTTGTGCTCGGCCTGGGGATCCGGCTCGTGCTGCACGGCATTGGAGCCGTCCGAATCGCTCCCGACGACCGGCTCGGACGGCTCGAGGTCGGCCACCGCGCCGACCTGGTCGTGCTCTCCGACGACCCCACCACCTGCGACCCCGGCGAGCTCGCGCACATCGACGTGCGCATGACGATCATCGCCGGCCGCACCGAACACGAGGACCTCCCACGATGATGATCCCCCACGCCCTGGACCACCGCGCCGAGCAGCTCCGCTTCCTCTCGGATGCCGAGTCGCGGGGCGCCGCGCTGTCCCACGTCGAGCACCCGCTGA
>DAIMZU010000255.1:0-4948 GCA_036733845.1 Ramlibacter sp. | reverse complement strand
CTCGTCACCCCCGCGCCCCCCTCTCGTCACCCCCGCGCACGCGGGGGCCCAGGAGCGCGGTGCTCCCGGCGCAAATACGGGCCGACGCTCCGCTCGGCCTCCGCCTGGGTTCCTGCTTTCGCAGGAATGACATGCTTCGAGGCTTCGTCGTGGACGATGGCTCGCAGACGTAGCCACGGCTGGGCTGGGCTCGCTCGGGGAGAGAGGCGGCGGCTCACTTCTGCGGAGGCACCTCGCGCATCGCACGCGCCACCTCGTCATGCCCTTCGCGCTCGAGCCCGCTCGCCGCGCCCAGGCGGTCCCGCTCCTCGCGGTTCTGGCTCAGCTTCGACTTGGCTTCGACCCGCGTGAACTCGATCTCGATGCCCACGATCGACTTCAGCAGCGCGTCCACATGGCCCGGCGGCGCATCCGACATCCGCCACGCCCGCTCCCCCTGCGTTCGCCCCTCGTGCGTCCGCGTCAGCCGCCCGAGGATGGCCAGCAGGAACTTCTCGTCATCGGTGAAGCGTATGCGGCCGTGCACGTTGACCACCTGGTAGTTCCAAGTCGGCACCAGCCGGTGGGTTTCTGCCTTGCTCGGATACCAGTTCGGGGACACGTAGGCGTCGTTCGCGCGGAACACCACCAGCACCTCGCTGCCCTGCGGCACCTGCGTCACCAGCGGATTCGCAAGGGCGGCGTGGGCGCGCAGCACCCCCTGCTGGCCGTCCAGCTGCGCCAGGTCGAAGGGCAGGAGGTGGGCGTCCAGCCCGGACGGACCGGTCGTGACCAGGGTGCCGAGCGGGTGCTGCTCGATGATGCGCCGGATTTCCTCGGGGCGGTGCTCGGCGAAGTGGGGAGGAAGGTACATGGCGGGCAGCGGCGATTCGTGGACGGATCGGACTCCTGCGGCGCGGCACCGGGGAAGGATCGGACCCCGGTGATGGAAAAGAAGTTGACGAGCCTTACGCCTGACCGCTGCGTCGCCAGAGGCGAAATGCCATTGTGCCACCCACCGCACTCGAAGTTCACACGTACTGGTGGCGAGCTCACCCCTGCACCACGAAGGGCCGCATCATCTCGTGGTCCTCGTGCGAGAGGACGTGGCAGTGCCAGACATAAAGGCCAGGGCGGTTGAAGGTCGCCACGATCCTCACCACCTCGCCCGGCGGCACCTGCACGGTGTCCTTCCAGCCGGCCTCGCCGGCTGCAGGGGGCCTGGGCTGGCCCTGCAGGTCGATGCTCGCCTCGCCGTACGGCCCGGGCTGGAACCGGCGGACGTTGAAGCGCTGCCGGTTCACCACCAGGAACTTCACCAGGTGCAGGTGGATGGGGTGGGTGTCGGGCGTGGTGTTGTAGATCTCCCAGATCTCTGTGCTGCCCAGGGCCGGCGTTTCGGTCACGGGGGCACCGTGGAAATCCGCCGGCCCTTGCGCCGTGCCGAGAGCTGGTTTGAGCCGGCCGCGCTCGTCGACGCCCTCGTAGAGGAACACCTGCCGCACGTTGGACACCTTGGCCAGCTCGGTCGAAAGCGAAATCTGCGGTGGCTGGCTGGGGCCGCCACGCAGTGTCGAGGGAAGGGAAAGGTCCGGGATGCTGGTGTTCAGCGGCAGCGACACCTCGAAGGCCATGATGCGGCCCGTGGTGCGCGGATCCAGGATCATGGGCCGGCGCATCGTGCCGGGGGCGTTGTTGCGCATGATGATGGTCTGCCCGGCCAGCCCGGAGAAGTCCACCACCACGTCCATGCGCTCACCGGGCGCGATCGACAGCCTGGGCGTGGCCACCGGCGCATTCAGCAAGGCCTGGTCGGTGCCGATCTGCGTGAACCCCAGCGACATGAAGGGGACGCCCAGGTCGAAGAACAGGTTGTAGAAGCGCGAGTCCGACCCGTTGAGGATGCGGAAGCGGTACTTGCGGGGTTCCACGCGCAGCTTGGGCCAAGCCTTGCCGTTGACGATGATCACGTCGCCGAAGACTTCCGCGAAGATCGTCGGGTCCGGGTAGTCGGCTGGTCCGAACACCTGGCTGGCGATAGCCGGGTCGGACGGATAGAACAGCTGGTTGTTCAGGTCGAAGATGCGATCCTGGATGGCCAGCGGGATGTCGTACGGTGAGGGTGGCAGGCGCAGCGGATTGCCGGTCTGCCCGGTGTCGTACGCATCCCGCACGATGTAGAACCCGGCGAGCCCCGCATAGACGTTGAGCCGGGTGACGCCCAGTGCATGGTCGTGGTACCAGATGGTGCCGGCCTCCTGCGCGTTGGAGTAGTTGTAGAGGCTCTTGACGAACTCGGACCCGCGCAGGGCTTCGTTCGGCGACCACCACGCGTCGGGCAGGCCGTCGCTGGCGGATTCCGTGTTCCCGCCATGCAGGTGCGGCACCACCGGCGGACCGGCCGAGACGTCCGCCATGTGCAGCGTGGTGTCCACGGGCAGCAGGTGGCGCTGACCCGGCCGGGGGTACGCGGGCAGCTGATTGCGCCATTGCACCTGCAGCGGCTGGCCTGCCTGCACCTCGAAGGTCCGGCCCGGGAAGGTGGTGGCGGGAAAGCCAGATGCCTGTGCGGCGCCCGAGTAGCCCCACACCGTGGTCTGCGGCCCGGTTGGCAGGATCTGCCAGCTCGTCTGGGCCATGCCCACGGTCGGCTGGCCCGACAGGTCGAACTTGAAGGCGGGCACGAGCGGGTTGGGAAGCTCGTTGAGAAACTGCGGCACGCTGGTGGGGTCGAGCGTGGTGCCGGGCAGGTAAGCGTGTGCCCATGCCGTGCGGCTGCTCAGCGGCCACGGCCCCAGCGCCGCGATGCCGGCGGCGGCGACACCGGCTTTCAGCAGTTTGCGGCGGTTTGGTTGCGCTCGGTGCTCATGAGGCATGTCAGTCTCCTGGCGAAAAATCGAAGGACGGATCCGGTTTTTCGCTCCTGCCCATGGTTCGGAAATTGATACCGGTCAAGGCCAATGCTTGCGGCGCCGGATGCGGGCCCGACACCGTCGAGGCACCATCGGAGACCCGATGACCAGCCCATCCAGCCGCGCGCAGACCCATGCAAGTTCGACGGAGGACGACGGCCTGTTCGGCCGAGCTGCCATCGTGGCTGAAACGCCCCGGCTTTCCTGGAGGCCGATTGGTTTGAGTCAGGCCGCCGCCGCGACCTGATCGGCGAGTTGCCGGCAGTCGTTTTGCCTCAGCCTCCGCTGGCGGGATGTGGCCGATGTGCGCGATGCTTGTCGACAAGAACGTTCAGGACTTCAGTCGGCGGTCGAGCTCCGCCTGGGCGAAAAACGCGCTTGCCAGCTTCAGGATTTCGTTGGCCCGGGGCAGCCTGCTCACGGACCTCCGGTGAGAGCTTGTTCGACTTTTTCATGGCTCTATCCGCCTGGATGGATGAGCCGCATGAAAAACCGGGGCGATTCAGGTTCGCATCGGGGCACGCTAGTAGGCCGCGCCAGCCGTAGCGGACCCCGATCTCATTGGGGAAATCGGATCCGCGAAACGGGTTGACGAGCCTTACCCCCGGCACTGGCTCCACAGTTAGGGCTGCTTGGTTCCCCACCTGACCCGGTTGGCCGCTTCACCATGCGGGGAGGCCCGTCAGGGTCGATTGTAGGCGACGCGCGGAGGGCCGAATGCGGCGGGGTGGAATTTCCGCACCGGCGGGGGCGAAACGAAGGACCTCCGGGCCCCCGTAGAATCGCGCCCCATGTCCTACCTCGTGCTCGCCCGCAAGTACCGTCCCAAGACGTTCAGCGAGATGGTGGGGCAGGAGCACGTGGTGCAGGCGCTGTCCAATGCGCTGACGCAGCAGCGGCTGCACCATGCCTACCTGTTCACGGGCACCCGGGGCGTCGGCAAGACGACGGTGTCGCGCATCCTGGCCAAGTCGCTCAATTGCCAGGGCGCGGACGGGCAGGGCGGCATCACGGCGCAGCCCTGCGGCGTGTGCCACGCCTGCGCCGACATCGACGCCGGCCGCTTCGTCGACTACACCGAGCTGGACGCGGCCTCCAACCGCAGCGTCGACGAGGTGCAGCAACTGCTCGAGCAGGCGGTGTACAAGCCGGTGCAGGGGCGCTTCAAGGTCTTCATGATCGACGAGGTGCACATGCTCACCGGGCACGCATTCAACGCGATGCTGAAGACGCTCGAGGAACCGCCCGAATACCTCAAGTTCGTGCTGGCCACGACCGACCCGCAGAAGGTGCCGGTCACGGTGCTCTCGCGCTGCCTGCAGTTCAACCTGCGGCCCATGGCGCCCGAGACGGTGCAGGAGCACCTGGCCCGCGTGCTCGCGGCCGAATCGGTGCCTTCCGAGCCGCAGGCGCTGCGCCTGCTCGCGCGTGCGGCGCGCGGTTCGATGCGCGATGCGCTCTCCCTGACCGACCAGGCGATTGCCTTCGGCAGCGGCCGGATCGAGGAAGCGGCCGTGCGCCAGATGCTCGGCAGCGCCGACCGCTCGCATGTGTTCCGCCTGGTGTCGGCGCTGGCGCAGGGCGATGGGCGCACGGTCGTGGACACCTGCGAGCAGCTTCGCCTGCACGGCCTGTCGGCTGCGTCCACACTGGAGGAGATGACGGCGGTGCTCGCGCGCATGGCCGTGCTGCAGGCGGTGCCTCCCGAGCCCGGCGCGACCCACGATGACGACGAGGCGGTGCAGATCGCGCAGCTGGCGCAGGCGCTGCCGCCGGATGAGACGCAGCTGCTGTACAGCCTGTGCCTGCATGGCCGCGCCGAGCTGGGCCTGGCGCCGGACGAGTATGCGGCGCTGACCATGGTGATGCTGCGGCTGCTGGCCTTCAAGCCCGCCGCGGGCGCGCAGGACGCGCAGGCGGAAAAAAAAACTCCGGCTGAACCCCTGAGCGCTCCGGGAGCGCCGGCAGCGTCCGCGGTTTCGGCGTCGCCGAGGCCAGCCGCACTCCAGGCGCAGGCGCCCCCGGTGCCCCCGGTGCCCCCGGTGCCCCCGGTGTCC
>DAIMZU010000254.1:0-4958 GCA_036733845.1 Ramlibacter sp. | reverse complement strand
GCCCAGTGGTGGGGCATCCCCGCCCAGGGGCGGCATCCCCGCCCAGACGCGGGGCATCCCCGCCCAGACGCGGCACATCCCCGCGCCCTCTCGTCATCCCCGCGAAAGCGGGGACCCTCGCACGTCCACCTCGCTCCGGACGCACCGCGCTCCTGGGCCCCCGCGTGCGCGGGGGCTCAAGAGCAAGGGGCACGCGAACACGCACTGCATTGCCATTCGCGGCGCGATGCGGGTCAGTTCACAGTGAACCGCACGGTCTTGGCCTTGCCGTCGGCGGCCCTGAGGCTGGCGACGACCTTCGCGCCCGGGGCCAGCGTGACGCTGCCCGCCTCCAGCTTGTTTCCACCGGCCGGACGCAGTTCCGCCTCCGACTTCCGGGTTCCGTTCAGGACCGTGAGCTTGCCTGACATCTTCGTTGCGTCGACCGGCTTTCCGTGGTCGATCACGAACAGCGCCGCGCCGTCCTTGAGCGGCACCAGCTCGTAGTGCATGTCCGCGACGACCTGCACGATGCCGCCATGCATGGGTTTGGTATCTCCGTGCGCCAGCGCCAGCGGCGACACGGCGCCCAGCGATGCGGCTGCCAGGGCGACGATCAAAGATTTCATGTCAAGCCTCCTTGTGAAACCGAGCCCAAAACGGAGGGCCCGGGAATGCAGTTCAGAACGCCTCCTGTGGCGCAACGCCCGGCTCCGATGCCGGTGACGCCGCCAGAAGCCGTTCGGTGGCCGCCTGTCCGAAGCGCAGGTACAGCACGGGTGTCAGCAGCGTGTCGAGCAACGTCGAGCTGACCAGCCCGCCGAAGATCACCACCGCCACGGGGTGCAGGATTTCCTTGCCAGGTGCATCGGCCGCCAGCAGCAGGGGTGTCAGCGCAAAGGCGGCGGTCAGGGCGGTCATCAGCACCGGCGTGAGCCGCTCGAGAGAGCCGCGGATCACCATGGCTTCGCCGAAGCGTTCGCCCTCGAACCGGCACAGGTTGATGTAGTGGCTGACCTTCAGGATACCGTTGCGCGATGCGATCCCCGCCAGCGTGATGAATCCCACCATCGAGGCGACGGACAAGGTCACGCCCGCGATCCACATGGCCACCACGCTGCCGACCAGCGCCATCGGAATGTTCGCCATCACCAGCAGGGACAGCACCGCCGATCGGTACCGTGAGTACAGCACCAGGAACACCATCAGCAGTGACACCAGTGACAGGCCTGCAATGAGCCGGGTGGCCTCTTCCTGGGCCTGGAACTGTCCCTCGAGGCTGATGAAGCTGCCTGGCGGAAGGTTGAGCCTCGTCAGTGCCGTGCGGATATCGCCGATGATGCGGCCCATGTCGGAGCCGTCGGTGTTGGCGTAGACCACGATGCGCCTGCGGCCGTTCTCGCGCCCGATCTGGTTCGGCCCGTCGGTCTCCTCGACCGTGGCGATCGCGGAGACGGGAAGGCGCCCCGCGGGCGTGTCGATCAGGGTTCGGGCGAGGTCCTGCGGACTTCGCGCCTGGTCAGGCAAGCGCAGCACCAGGTCGTAGCGGCGGGGTCCGTCCACGATCTGTGCGCCATGCGCCCCGTCCGTGAGCGCCTGCAGGATCCGGATTGCTTCCCCGGACGACAGCCCCGCCTGCGCCGCCTTGCGGTGGTCCAGCCGGACGGTGATCTGCGGGATGAGGACCTGCTTCTCGACGGTGAGGTCCACCAGTCCGGGGATGGTCGCCATGCCCTGGCGCAATTGCTCGGCCAGGCCGCGCAGCGTATCGGTGTCGTCACCGAAGACCTTGACTGCAATCTGGGCCCGCACACCCGAGAGCAGGTGGTCCAGGCGGTGTGAGATCGGCTGGCCGACGGCAACCTGCGCCGGCAACACGGACAACCGTGCGCGGATGTCGGCCATCACCTGCTCGCGGTTGCGGTCGCTGTCGCGCAGGTCCACCTCGAATTCCGACGAGTGGACGCCCTCGGCGTGTTCGTCCAGTTCCGCACGTCCGGTCCGGCGGCCCACCTGCCTGACCTCCGGCACCTCCTGCAGCAGGGTCTCGGCCAGCGCGCCCATGCGGTTGGATTCGTCCAGCGAGGTCCCCGGGTTGAACAGCATGCCGACCACAACCGAGCCTTCGTTGAAGGCAGGGAGGAAGGCACGGGGAAAGAACGGCACGGATGCCGCCGCCAGCGCGACGGCCAGTGCGGCGGCGGCGAGCAGCAACGGCGCACGCGGAAAGGACCAGGCCAGCAGCCGCGCGTCCCAGGTCTTCAGGCGCCTCACCAGCGGACTGTCGCCATGACCGAGGTTCTTCATGCGCGGCAGCAGGTAGGACGAGAGGGCCGGCGTGACCGTCATCGACACCAGCATGGAAGCCAGGATCGAGACGATGTAGGCCACGCCCAGCGGTGTGAAGAGCCGGCCCTCGATGCCCGGCAAGGCGAACAGCGGAACGAAGACCAGCACCACGATCGCCGTCGCGTAGACGATGCCGGACCGCACTTCGATGCTGGCCTGCCGCACCACCTCGAGGGCGGGCAGCGGATTCGCCAGGGTTCGGTTCTGCTTGAGCCGGCGCAGGATGTTCTCGACGTCGACGACCGCGTCGTCCACCAGCTCGCCCACGGCGATCGCCAGCCCGCCCAGGGTCATGACGTTGATCGACTGCCCCAGCAGCTTGAACACCAGCGCCGTGACCGCGAGCGAGAGGGGAATGGCCAGCAGCGAGATGAAGGTGGTGCGGGCGGAAAGCAGGAACGCGAACAGGACGAGGGTCACCATGATGGCGCCATCGCGCAGGGCCTCGGTCACGTTGCCAACCGAGGCCTGGATGAACTCCGACTGCCGGAACAGCACCTGCGGCTCGCTCAGGCCGGCGGGGCGTCCCCTGGACAACTCGGCCAGCGCCGCCTCGACATCCCGCGTCACCCGCACGGTGTCGGCGCTGGGCTGCTTCTGGATGCTGACCACCACCGCCGGCACGCCGTTGTAGCCGGCGTCGCCGCGCTTGAGTCCTGCCGCAAAACGCACCCGCGCCACCTGCTCGAGGAGGATGGGCCGGCTGTCTTTCCAGCCGACGGCGAGGCCCTGCAGGTCTTCGATGCGGTTGGTCCGGCCGATGTGCCGGATCAGGAACTCGCGGTTGTTCAGGTCGATGAATCCGCCGCCCGCATTGGCGGCAAAGCCGCGCAAGGCTTCCTCGACCTGGCGCAGGGACACGCCGTGCTGCGCCATCCGGGCCGTGTCGGGCTCGACGCGCAGTTGCCGGACCTCGCCACCGATGGGAATCACCTGCGACACCCCCGCCACCGACAGCAGCCGGGGTCGAAAGACGAAGTCGGCGTACTCGCGCGCCTGCATCGGCGTCGCGCCCTTGCCGGCCTCGAGCGGCAGGGCCAGCAACATGATCTCGCCCATGATCGACGACACCGGCCCCATCGACGGGCTGATGCCCTGCGGCAGCTGCTCCCGCACGAGGGCCAGGCGTTCGGAGACCAGCTGCCGGTTGCGGTAGATGTCGGTGCCCCAGTCGAATTCGGCGAAGACGATGGACAGGCCCACTCCCGAGGTCGACCGGACCCGGGTGACACCCGGCATTCCGTTGAGCGCCGTCTCCAGCGGGTAGGTCACGAGCTGCTCGACCTCCTCGGGCGCCATGCCGCCCGCCTCGGTCATCACTGTCACCAGGGGCTTGTTGAGGTCGGGGAAGACGTCGACCGGCGTGCGGCTGGCGGTGATGGCACCGTAGACCATCAGGATGGCCGCGAACACGAGCACGAACAGCCGGTTCTGGAGGCTGAAGCGAACGATCCAGTTGAACATGGCGTCTTTCGGAGCGTCAGCGGATCTGCGCGACCAGGGAGGCGCCCTGGACCACCACGCGCTGGCCGGGGGCCAGTCCCTCGGTGACGACCACCGTCTGGGCGTCCAGGGGCTGGAAGCGCACGGGCTGCGGCATGAAACGCTCAGCCCCCACCTTGGTCCACACCACCGTTTCGTTGGAGGGACTGCGCGTGAGCGCCTGGGCCGGCAGCACGACGCCCTTCACCCGGGTGTTCAAAGTCGCCACGACCGTCACCGGCTGCCCGACCGCCAGCGGCAGCGCCTGAGCGGCGGCGGCCCTGAAGACCAGGGGCAGCGCGCCTTCGCGCAGGGAGCGCGCAGCGCCGAGGAACTGGAGCTTGACTCCGGGCAGGCCAGCGATGGCGGCAGGCCCGATCCGGTGGCCCAGCGAGCCGTCGGACGTGCTCGCCTCGACCAGGACCCGCGCCGGGTCGACCACTTCGAACAGCACGTCCCGGGGCTCGACGACCTGCCCCGACACGACGGTTGCGCTGGCAACGACGCCGCTGACCGGCGCGACCAGCGGCTCGCGCGTCCCCACGCTGGCCCCGACGGCGCTTTCGCGCCCGGCCAGTCCCTCCAGCTCGGCGCGAGCGGCCTCGATGTCCTTGCGGGGCACTGTCCCTTCGAGGGATTCGAGCCGCAGCACACGCTGTTGCGCGACCTGCCGGGCGGCCCGGATGTCGGCGAGCTGGGCCCGCTGGCTGGCGACATCGAGCGGGCTGGCGCTGTAGGCCACATAGGCCAGCACTTCGCCCTGGCGCACGGACTGGCCGGGCACGGGCAGTCCCCGCGGGCCGGGCTGCACCTTGCCGCCGAGCACCGTCTGCACGCGGCCGCCCGCGTTGGGGTCCATCAGCACGCGGCCTGGCAGTTCAACCGTGGCAGCGGCGCTGCTCTCCTGGGCCAGCGCGGTGCGAAGCCCCAGGTTCCCTGCAGGTAGAAGGCGTCCTGGCTACCCCCGAAGCTCTCGCCGATTTCAGGGGCGTCGGTGTGGTAGTCGATGACCAGGTCGGTATCCAGCAGCAGGTACTCCGCGCTGATCCGCCAGGCACCGTGGCCGTGGCGGCCGGTCGCGCTGCGCTTGTACACGGCTTCCAGGCCGAGCAGCGGACCTACTGGGATGCGGTGGACACGTACACCGA
>DAIMZU010000253.1:0-4986 GCA_036733845.1 Ramlibacter sp. | reverse complement strand
CGGCGTGGGGTTGCGGCTGCCGACGATGGCGACGGCGTCCGGCCAGCGCAGCGGCCCCATGGTGAGCGCGGCGCCCGCGGCATGCAGCACCAGCGGGGGATCGGCGGTCTGGAGCAGGGCGGACGGATAGTCCGCGTCGCCCAGGGAGAAGAGGCGACGCATGCCGGCGCCGGCGGCCAGCCAATCGAGCGTGGACGCGAGCAGGGCATCAAAGCCGGCCGGCGGCGCGCGCAGCGCGGCGCGCTGTGCCGGGGTGGTGAGCGGCGCCAGCGCGGCGTTGCTGGCCTCGAACACCTTGTCGGGCGGCCCGAATGCGGCCAGCAGGCGGCGGGCCGTTGCATTGCCCACCTGGGGCGTGGCGCACAGGCGCAGCCAGCCGGCGATTTCGTCGCGGTCCATGGGACGGGATGATGGGCCCGGCTGACCGCAAGGCGGCCGGCCGGGCGTGGGGGTCAGCGCGGCGCGACCAGGCGGTTGCCTACGCCCACGCCTTCGCTGGTTTCGAGCACCAGCGCGTAGGAGAGCTTTTCGAACGGGCGGAACACCATGAGCAGGCCGTTGCGCTCGTCGGGCAGCTGGATGGTCTCGCGCACGCCGGGACGGGTGCGGTCCTGCTGCTGCCGGCCGTCGGAGACGATGGCCATGACATGGCCCACTTCGATGCCGTCGGCCGTGCCCTTGTTGATCACCACGATCTGGTTCTGGCCGGCCAGGCGCACGGAGTCGCCGTACATGGACACCACCACGGCGCCGTCGATCGGCACGCGGGGCACGCGCGGCGCATAGCTCTGGAACTGCCGCGGCGGCTCGGGCAGCAACCGGTCGCCGGTGCGGATTTCCTCGCGCGCGGAGACGATGTCCAGGGTGGCCGGGATGGGCAGCGACTGCTGGCGCCCATCGGCGCCCGTGACGGTCTGCACGCCCTCGCCCCGGACCAGTTCGGCGCGGCCGAGGAACTGGGCCTCGTAGCCGAGCACGGCCCGGGTGACCGGATGGACGAGCGCCTTGGCGCTGCGCACCACGCGGAACTGGTTGGCTTCGGGCGTGGGGCCGGTGGCCATCGGCGTGCCGTTGCTGCTGCGGGCATAGGCCCGGTCCCCCCGGGTGATCAGCACCCGGCTCTCCGGGGTGGCGACGATGCGCGGCGCGGCTTCGAGGACGCCGGCGTCGACGATGAGCGGCTCGGCCAGGAAGGGCTCGATCAGGTGCGGCGCAATCGTGGGCAGGGCCGCGTCACCCAGCGGGGTGGCACGCACCTGCGGCGACAGCCGGACCGTTTCGGGGGGGAGCCCGTCGCCGGGCTGCGCCAGGCGCAACCGGGCCCGGCCGTCGGCTTTTTCGAGCACCAGGTGCTGGCCGGGGAAGATCAGGTGCGGGTTGCGGACCTGGTCCATGTTCATGCCCCACAGCTCAGGCCAGCGCCAGGGGCTGCGCAGGAACAGGCCCGAGATGCCCCACAGGGTGTCGCCGCGCTTGACCGTGTAGCTGTCGGGCGCATTGGGCGACAGCTCGGACAAGGGAACGCCGGCCTGCGCCACCTGCTGGGCGGTCGCCCGCTGCCCGGGGGTGATGGGCAGGTTCGGGAAGGTCTGCGCGGAGGCTGCCGCGGCGACCAGCGAGGCGGCGAGGACGCCGATCGGCCAGGCGCGGCCCGGCAGGTTGGAGTGGACGGCCTTGGCACGCGCCTTCATTGTTTTCTTCCCATCCTCTTGACAATTCACGCGCGATTCTGCGCCCAAGGCCTTGACGCGGCAACGCTTATCGTCCACCTCGGCGGGCATGTCCCCGGAAAGTGGCGGAAATTAGCGACATTCCTTCCGATCGTCCCATGGCCATCCTGCCCATCCTCGTCTTCCCCGATCCCCGCCTGCACACCGTGGCCCAGCCCGTCGCGGCGGTCGATGACCGCATCCGCCAGCTTGTTGCCGACATGCTGGCCACCATGTACGACGCCGAGGGCATCGGGCTGGCGGCCACGCAGGTCGACCGCCACGAGCGCGTGATCGTCATCGACGTCTCCGAAGAGCGCAACCAGCCGATCACCCTCGTCAACCCCGAGATCGTGTGGGCCAGCGACGAGAAGAAGGTCAACGACGAAGGATGCCTGTCCGTGCCCGGTGTCTATGACGGCGTGGAACGCTCCGTGGCCGTGAAGGTGCGCGCGCTCGACGAGCAGGGCCAGGAGCGCACGCTGGAGGCCGAAGGCCTGCTGGCGGTGTGCATCCAGCACGAGATGGACCACCTGCAGGGCAAGGTCTTCGTCGAGTACCTCTCACCGCTCAAGCGCAACCGCATCAAAAGCAAGATGCTCAAGTCGCGGCGCGAAGCCGTGCGCGCCTGATGCGCGTCGGCTTCGCCGGCACGCCCGAATTCGCCCGCACCGCACTGGAGGCGATGCTGGCGGCCGGCTTCGAGGTCCCGCTGGTGCTCACCCAGCCCGATCGCCCTGCCGGGCGTGGCCTGAAGCTGATGCCTTCCGCTGTCAAGCAGCTTGCGACCGCCCGTGGCATCCCCGTGGAGCAGCCGCGCAGTCTCCGGCTGGACGGCAAGTACCCGCAGGATGCCGCCGCAGCCGCCGACCGGATCGCGAAGGCCCGTCTGGACGCCATGGTCGTGGCTGCTTATGGGCTCCTCCTGCCGCAGTGGGTGCTCGATGCGCCGCGCCTCGGGTGCCTGAACATCCATGCCTCGCTGCTTCCGCGCTGGCGCGGCGCCGCACCCATCCACCGGGCGATAGAGGCGGGTGACGCCGAAACCGGCGTGACCCTGATGCAGATGGACGCGGGCCTGGACACGGGGGACATGCTGCTGGCCGAGCGCCTGGCCATCCTCCCCGGCGAGACCACCGGCCAGCTACACGACCGGCTCGCGGCCCTGGGTGCGCGCCTCGTGGTGGAGGCGCTCGAGCTCGCCGCCTGCGGTGGCCTGCGCCCGGTGCCCCAGCCGGCCGAGGGGGTGACCTATGCCCGCAAGATCGACAAGGCCGAGGCCCGCATCGACTGGCACCGCCCGGCCGCCGAGATCGAGCGGCGCGTGCGCGCCTTCGATCCGGCGCCCGGTGCGGTGACCGAACTCGCCGGGGAGGCCGTCAAGGTGTGGGGCGCGCGGGTCCTGCCTGGCGCGCCCGCGCACGAGGCGCCGGGCACCGTCCTGTCGGCTTCCGCCGAGGGGATCCTCGTGGCCTGCGGCGATGGCCGCCTGCTCTTGACCGACCTGCAGCGCGCCGGCGGAAAGCGGCTTGCGGCCGCCGAATTCCTGCGCGGGTGCCCGGTTCCCGCAGGGACGGTCTTCGGTGCCTCCGGTGGCGCCGCGCCCATGGCCGACTGACCGATGCCGCCGCTCCGCGCGCTCGTCTCGCATCCGGAGTTCATGGCCGGTGTGCGCTCTATGGGCCCGCAGATTCCCGGCATGGCCGCCTGGGGGCTGATGACCGGCGTGGCCATGGTGAAGTCGGGCCTGTCGCTCACCGAGGCGCTTGCCATGGCGCTGCTCGTGTATGCGGGCAGCTCGCAACTGGCCTCGCTGCCGCTGCTGGTGGCCGGAGCGCCGTTCTGGGTGATCCTGGCGACCGCTTTCTGCGTCAACCTGCGCTTCGTGGTGTTCAGCCTGCACCTGCGCGACTACCTCATCCACCTGCCGCGCGCACGGCGGCTGCTCGTCGGCTATCTGACGACCGACATGAGCTATGTGCTGCTGACCCAGCGGCACCCGCTGCCGGCGGACGACGCGCCGGGACGCGAAGGGCAGCTGGCCTACCTGATTGGCAACTGCGCCTGCAACTGGACGTTCTGGATGGTGCCCAGCGTGGCCGGCGTGCTGCTGGCCAACTTCATTCCCACCGACTGGGGCCTGGGCTTCGCCGGGCTGCTGTGCCTGATCGGCATCCTCTGCTCCCTGGCCACCACCCGGCTTCGGGTCGTCGCCGGAGCCGTCGCGGGGGCGACTGCGGTCATGGCCATCGCGCTGCCGCTCAAGCTCAACATCGTGGTCGCCATCGGCGCAGCGGTGATCGCCTGCCTCGCACTCGAAGGACGGCCGCGCCTGCGGACGGCGGGCCCATGACCGATTTCTGGACCCTCGCGGTGATCGCGGGCCTGGCCGTCGTCACGGTGGTCAGCCGCAGCTTCTTCTTCATCACCGACCGCACCTGGCGCCTGCCCGAGTGGGCGACCCGCGGCCTGCAGTACGCGCCCATCGCCGCCATGGCGGCGGTGGTGGTGCCTGAAGTGCTGACCACGCAAGGCGAGCTCATCGGCACCTGGAAGGACGCCCGCCTGTTCGGTGCGGCGGCCGGTGCGGCCATCTACTTCTGGCGGCGCAACGTGCTGATGACCATCGGACTGGGCATGGCGGTGTACCTGCCGCTCTACATCGGGCTGGGCTGGCGCTGAGAGGCCCGCCACCGCGCGGGTGCCAGTTCCTACAATCGGCGGATGAACATCCTCCGCTTTTCCGACCTCTGCGCCCAGGGCCAGGCCCGTGGCCGCCGCGTCTTCATCCGCGCCGACCTGAACGTGCCCCAGGACGACGCCGGCCGCATCACCGAGGACACCCGCATCCGCGCCTCGCTGCCCTGCATCCGCATGGCGCTGGACGCCGGCGCTGCGGTGATGGTCACCTCGCACCTGGGCCGCCCCACCGAAGGCGAATTCAAGCCGCAGGACTCGCTGGCGCCAGTGGCCGCGCGCCTGTCCGAACTGCTGGGGCGTGAGGTGCCGCTGGTGCGCGACTGGGTCGAGGGCGTGCAGGTCGAACCCGGTCAGGTCGTGCTGCTGGAGAACTGCCGCGTGAACAGGGGCGAGAAGAAGAACAGCCCCGAACTCGCGCAGAAGATGGCCGCTCTGTGCGACATCTTCGTGCACGATGCGTTCGGCACCGCGCACCGCGCCGAGGCCTCCACCCACGGCATCGCGCAGTACGCGAAGGTCGCCTGCGCCGGCCCGCTGCTGGCCGCCGAGATCGACGCGATCAGCAAGGCGCTGGCCA
>DAIMZU010000252.1:0-4994 GCA_036733845.1 Ramlibacter sp. | reverse complement strand
GACATACGAAGGCCATGCGCAAGGTGTACGACACCATCAGCGACAACGCCGCCAACGCCGGCATCATCCTCGGGGGGCGCAAGGTGAAGCCGGACGGCGTCGACCTGCCGTGGTGCGGCGCCGTCCTTCGACAAAACGGGGCTGTTGAAGAAACAGGCCTGGCCGCCGGCGTCCAGGGTCATCCGGCCATCGGTGTTGCGTGGCTGGCGATGAAGCTGGCGCCTTGGGGCGAATTCCTGGACGTCGGCGACATTGTCCTCGCCGGTTCCTTCACTCGTCCCGTCACGGCCCAGAAGGGAGACGTTTTCGATGCGGACTACGGCTCACTCGGCCGCTTCCAATTCAGCTTTGACTGAATGACGACCGATGTGCGCGAGTGTAGGGACGGCTCCCGCATCACGAGGATAGGTCCGCTCACGCTGAATCGAGCGCGGCCGCAGCTCGATGAGCTTGCGACACGAACCACCATTTCAACTCGTCCAGGACTCTGCCGGCGTCTAGACACACCGAGCAGGGGGAGGGGATAATCCGGCGGGAGAGTGCCGGAACGCTTTGCCTTCGTCTTGAAAACGCTACGCAGCAAATGTTGACTCAAGGCCCTCTTCGGCCGAGTACTGCAATGCACATCGTGGACGAGTGTGCCGACCTTCTTCAGTCAGCCCGATGAGTACGTTTTTTACTCGCCGCAATCTTCCATCCCTCTTGCTGCAGGCGCGCGAATCCGTGTTGGCGCGGGACGTGCCGTGCCTGCGCCAACACGAGCTCACGGATGCGCAGTGGCGGGTGCTGCGCTTCCTCGGCGAGCAAGGAAGCGTGGAGACGGGCCGGCTCGCACGAGAGGCATGCATCTTGGGCCCGAGCCTCAGCGGAGTGCTGGACCGGATGGAGCGAAACGGGCTCGTGCACCGCAAGCGGGACCCGGTTGACGGGCGGCGGATCGTCGTGGGATCCACGACCGGCGGAGCCAGACTGGTGGCGAAGCTGTCGCACTGCTTCGACGCACACCAACGACACATCGAGCAAACGGTAGGTAGTCACAATTTGGTCACACTCTGCGACCTGCTCGTCAAGTTGATGGAGCTCGAGCAGGTTTTCAAAGCGAACGATGCCGTTGAACGGCGATGACCCACCCGTGATCGCCGCGAATTTCATGCTTCCTTCTATCCTAGGACGATCCCGGACTTCTTGACCACTGGCCGCCACCGTTCGCGCTCCATCTGGATCAGCTTCGCAAAGTCTGCCGCGCTACCGCCGAGGGCTTGCTGCCCCAAGCCTTCCAGCCACTTTCGCAGGCCAGGGTCTTCGACCGCCGCGTTCAGGGCCGCATTGAGCCGGGCAAGCACGGGGGCCGTGGTTCCCGTTATGCCGACAACTCCGAACCATGCGGTCATGTCAAAGTCAGGGAACCCCGACTCGCCGAAAGTCGGAACGTCTGGCAGCAGTGGCGAGCGCTGCCTCGTGGGAATCGCTATCGCGCGCAGCTTGCCGGCCTGGAGCAGAGGAAGCGAGTCGCTCAGAAGGGCGAAGAGCATGGTGGTTCGCCCGCCGATCAAGTCCGTCGTGGCCGGGCCGGAACCCTGGTACGGCACGTGGATCATGTCGACCCCCGCCTGTTCCTTCAGCAACTCGCCGCCCAGGTGCGAGGCGTGGCCCCGGCCGGGCGAAGCAAATGACAGCTGGCCCGGCCTCGCCTTCGCTAGCGCCATGAGCTCCTGCAGGGTGCGCGCCGGAACAGAGTTGTTGACGACCAGCACATAGGGGAGGCTCGAGATCAGCCCGATGGGCACGAAATCACGCTCGGCGTTGTACGGTAGGCTCTTGTAGATTAGGGGATTGAGAATCGCGGTGCTGGTCGAGATCAGGCCGATCGAATAGCCGTCGGCCGGCTGCTTGGAGAGGTACTCCAGGCCGATATTTCCGGCGGCGCCGGCGCGGTTTTCAACAACGATCGGCTGGCCGAGATTGCGCGACATGCGTTCGGTCGTCTGACGTGAAATCGCGTCACTGCCCGCTCCTGGGGGGAACGGACAGACGAACTTGAGGGGCCTCGAAGGGAACTCCTGTGCAAGGGCGGGCCCGGCAAACGAGGCGGCAGCGAGCGTGCTCGCGAGGAAGGTGCGTCTATCGATCATCTCGGTCTCCAGGGTTGGTATGGAACAGCAACGAGCCTCCGCTGTCGAATTCGGCCTGCAGGGGCATTCCCACCTGCAATTCCTGGTCAGCGGGCAGCGTACAGGAAAGACGAGGTCCCTCCTGCAGTTGGACGATTGCCACTGCGTACGGTGGCCGGCGGTCCGCGTAGGCAATGCGATAGACGGTGAACGTATGCAGCGTGGCGCGTCCACATGCCGGCCGCCATTCGAGCCCCACCCGCGGGTGTTGGGGACAGAGGCGTTGGGTATACGCAAGGGCCTTGCCGCAGGCGGGGCAGCATGCGTAGAGCAGGCGCCGCTGCGCCAGGCCCTCCCGAAAGGCGCGCTCGTGGCCGCTGTGAAAAGTGCTCGCGTGCCGGATCACAATGTCTCCTTCGGACTCAGCAGCATCGCCGCGTGGTAATCCATGCGACCTCCGTTGCCGGTGACCAGGATCAGCTCATTGCGTGAGTTCTGGCGCGCGCCGGCCTGACCGCGCGCCTGCAGCACCGCCTCCGCGACCGGTGTCATCCCCTGCAGGTAGAAGCCGGAAAGATGACCGCCTCCCGTGGCGACGGGAAGTGAGCCGCCCGGTGAGGTGACGCCGGAGGCAACAAAGTCCGTGGCCTGCCCCCGCGGGCAAAGCTGGTAATCTTCCAGCGCCTGCAGGCCTATATAGGAGAATGCGTCGTAGAGCTGCGCCATTTGCACCGCATCCGGAGTGACCTGCGCCTGTTTCCACAGGGATTCCGCGGCAATGCGAGCGCCCGTTTCGAGCTCTGACTCGTCGCCCGCGAATGGTCGCGAAGCGGCGTGCGCCTGCGCGCAGGCGTGGATGTAGACGGGCGGGCGCCTCAGGTCCCGTGCGCGTTCAGGGGAGCAAACGAGCACCGCGATGGCGCCGTTGACCGGATATGCGCAGTCCAGCACCCTGAACGGGTCGACGATCGGGCGGGAACGCCGGTACTCCTCCATATCGAGCGGTTTCCGCAGGAAAGCATCGGGATTGAGCTCCGCCCAGCGACGGGATGCCACCGCGTAGCAACCCAGCGCATCAGCAGGCAGTGCGTACCGCGCCAGATAGCGCTGCGCCGCCAGCGCATAGGGCCCGGCGGCGCCATACAGGCCGCTGTTGGCTTCCATGCCCTCGATGCCCGTAAGGTTCATGACGCGGTTGTATGCAGCCGCGCCGGACTCGACGCCGCTTCTCAGAGGCGTGTCGCCGAACACGCACAGGACAAGGTCGGCAAGTCCGCTGGTGATGTGCAGGCACGCCGTCTGGATCATGCCGATGGACGAGGCACCTTCCATGTTCAGATCAGCTAGCAGGCTGAGGTCTTCCAGGCCGAGATCGAGGCGCAGCTTGAGCGGCAGTTCGGCTGTGGGCTTGGAGGGGCTGCGACACATCAGAAGACCCTGCACATCCCGCAGGCCGATGCCCGCGTCCTCCACGCACGCGATGGCGGCGGCAATCGCCAGGTCCCGCGTGGATCCGATGTCCGTGCGGGCCATGGGCGACATCCCCAGTCCCGTGATCGCCACGAGGTTTTTCCTCATCCCGCAACTCTCTCGGCCTCAGCCGTTGGCGCCCAGGGCAGATCGTGCTGGCGATGATGCACCCACGCCAGCAGCGCACGCTTGTCGATCTTCGATGTTACGGTTCGCGGCAGGGCATCGGCCGCGAACACGTGCTTCGGCAGTTCCATCCGGCTCAGACGTGTCCGGGCGAATTCGGCGAGCGCCCGCACATCGGGAGCTGCCTTCCCGGGCTGTGGAACAACCACCGCAACCACCGCCTCGCCCCATTCGGGATGCGGCGCACCGACGACCGCGATTTCGGCGATGTCCGGATGGTCCGCAAGCACCGCCTCGACGCTCGCAGGGAAAACGTTCACCGCACCGGTGATGATCATGAATTTCTTGCGGTCCACCAGGTAGAGGTAGCCTTCTTCATCGAAGCGCCCGATGTCGTTCGTGTGCAGCCAACCCTCGCCAAGGGCTTCCTCGGTTTCTTTGGGCATGTTCCGATAGCCCAGCATCGTGGTTTCGCCGCGAAGCCAGATTTCTCCGGCTTCGCCGGCCTGCAGCTCCCGGCCATCCCGGTCGCGGATGGAGATCTGGTACATCGCGCCGACCCGGCCGGCGGAAGACAACAGCGAGCTGTCGCCGGCGAGAGCTCGCACGTGGTCTTTCGGTGTCAGGTGCGATACCCAGCCGCCTTCGGTCATGCCATAGGTCTGCATCAACTGGCAGCGTAGCGTGCCCATGATGCGTTCCACCAGGCTGCGCGCGGCCGGCGACGATCCGTACATGAGCAGGCGGATACTGTCCAGCGCCCGCGGCGCCCCCGAGCACTTGTCCATCAGGCGTCCGGCAAGCGTCGGCACCAGCAGCGCCGCCGAGATTTCGTGCTGCTCCACCTCGTTGACGAACCGGTCCAGATCGAACGCGCCTTGCATGACGATGGTCGTCATGCCGTTGGCCAGCCCGATCATGTTCAGGACGCATGCCATCCAGGACGACGCGATGGCAGCGTACCAGACGTCGTCAGTGGTGAGCCCGCGGGAGACTGCCCCCTGGATCATGATCAGCGCCACGCTCCGGTTGCTGTGGACAACCCCCTTGGGCACGCCCGTCGAGCCGGAGGTGTAACTGATCACCAGCGGATCTTCCGGCTTCAGTGGCGGCGGCGCGGCGGCGGGTGCACACCGCAACAGTGTCTCGTAGTCGAGTTTCTGCGAGTGTTGGCCGTAACCGATGATCCGGACGTCGTTCATTGCCGCGAATTCCATCGCTGCCTTCAGCAGCGGCTCGCCGTACTCGTCGACGAGCACGCACCGGGCACCGGAATCGGTCAGGATG
>DAIMZU010000251.1:0-4997 GCA_036733845.1 Ramlibacter sp. | reverse complement strand
CACCCGCACCCCCAGCAGCCGAAGCCGGCGTGAGAGGTCGACCCGCTTCAGGCACTGCCCCGCGGCCTGACGGATCACGCGCGCGTCGTCGGTGGGCGCCTCCACTGTCAAGTCTCGCGTGGCGATGCGGAAGTCGTCATACCGCAGCTTGATCCCGATGGTGCGGCCCAGATACCCTTTGCGATGCAGGTCCGCCGCCACGCGCTCGCACAAATCGGTGAGCAGCGCGCCCAGCTCCGCCCGGTCGCGCACCGCGTGCAAATCGCGCTCGAAGGTAGTCTCCCGGCTCATGGACACGGGCTCGCTTTGCGTGACCACCGGCCGGTCGTCCCGCCCCCAGGCGGCGTCGTGCATCCAGGCCCCGGTGGACCGGCCGAATTGGCCGACCAGCCAGTCGCGCTCACAGGCCGCCATGTCCCCGATGGTCTGGATTCCCAGCGCATGCAACCGGGCCTCGGCCTTGGGCCCGATGCCATTGATCTTGCGCACGGCCAGCGGCCAGATGCGTGTCTGCAGGTCTGCTTCGTGGACGATCGAGATGCCATTGGGCTTGTCGAACTCGCTGGCCATCTTGGCGATGAGTTTGTTGGGTGCGACGCCGATGGAGCAGGTCAGCCCCGTGCGCTCGAAGATCGCGCGCTGGATCAGCCGTCCGAGCACGCGGCCGCCCTCGCGCTGCCCGCCGGGAACCTCGGTGAAGTCGATGTACACCTCGTCGATCCCGCGGTCCTCCACAACCGGCGCGATCTCGCGGATGGTGTCCTTGAACGCGCGCGAGAACCGCCGCACCTCGTCGAAGTCCACCGGCAGCACCAGCGCCTGCGGGCACAGGCGCGCCGCCTTCATCATGCCCATGGCCGAGCCCACGCCGAACTGGCGCGCCGGATACGTGGCCGTGGTGATCACGCCGCGCCCGACGTAGTCCGCCAGCCGCGGAAAGTCATCGACCGGGATCTCCGAAAGTGGCCGGCCCCGGTGCCGCTCGTGGAGCACATGGTCCACGCCCCGCCGCCCCCCGCCGATGACGACCGGCAGGCCTTTGAGCTGCGGATATCGCAGCAACTCCACGGACGCGAAGAAGGCGTCCATGTCGAGGTGGGCGATGCGGCGTTGGGGGGTCATGGGCGGGACGTTGCGCAGGAATTGTGCCGGACGCGTTCGGCCCCGGTCAGCCGGCTGGCTAGCCCGGCGGGAGACGAGCGCCTTCGCCTGCGAGCCCCAGGGCAGCTTGCCTGACCATCGCGGCGAATTCGCGGGCCGCGGGCTTCAGCGGGTGACCGCGGTGCGAGACGAGGTACAGCTCGATGTGGACAGCGGGGCTGCGCAGCATGGCGACCTGCAGGTTTTGCCGCAGGCACTCTTCGAGCGCGAAAGAGGGGATCACCGCGTGCCCATGGCCAGCCCGGACCATGCCGATGATGGTGCTGATCAGGTTCACGCGGGGCCGCTCTTCATGAGCTCGGCCGAGCAGGGTGAGCTGCTTCTCGATCAGCGCCTGGATGGGGTTGTCCTGGGGAAGACTGACCAGCGGCAGACCTTCCAGGCTGCTCCAGGCCAGGTCCCTCGCCGGCCAGCGCGCCGTGTTTCTCCCGGAAGGCGGGCTGATGCGCATGAGCCGGAACTTGCACAGGGGCTCACGCACGAGCCCGGCGGCGGGTCGAACGAAGAAGCCCAGCCCGATATCCGCCTGGCCTTCGATCACGCGGCTACGCACGATGCTCACGTCGACGTCCGACAAATGGACACGCACATGCGGAAAGCGGCTGGCGAATGCCCGCAGCACCTCCGGAAGCAGGCTGGCCGACACCATGGGCGTGGCTGCAAGGTCGATGCGCGAGCGTGCGGCGGCTTCCGCGCCGCCGATGGCCGGTCCGAGCACATGGAGTTCCCCGATGATGCGTTCGGCGGCGGGTAGCAAGCGACGGCCCGCATCGGTCAGCTTGACCGAACGGGTCGTGCGGTCGAACAGCCGGGCTCCGACTTGCGCTTCGAGCTCGCGCACGAGCATGCTCATCCCCGACGGCGACAAGTGGACCCGCTCGGCGGCCTTGACGAAGCTCTGCAGCCTGCTGACCTCGAGGAAGGCCTGCAGTTGCCGACTGCTGACATTGATCAATTTGTCTGGTGAATTCATCAGAATGTTCCGTTTGATCCACGTCAAGCGCTTCGTTTTAATTCTCCACCAATGCCAAGGAATCCCATGACATCCACCTCTACCCTGCCATCCGGCGTGATCAGCCGGCGCACCGCCGTGGCCGGTGCACTGGCCTGCGCGGCCTCCCCGTTCACGTTCGCGCAAGGAACCGGCGAGGGCCCCGTGCGCCTCGTGGTGCCTTTCACGCCCGGCACGGGCATCGACCTGATCGCCCGGCAGATCGGGCCTGCGCTGGCCGAGCGGATGAAGCGTCCCTTCGTCGTCGACAACAAACCCGGCGCCTCTGGAAACATCGGCACCCAGGATGTGGTCCGCGCCACGCCGGACGGCAGCACCTTGCTGGTGACGGTCAACACGCTCGTGATGAACCCCGCGCTGTATCCCCGGCTGCCGTTCAATCCGCTGACGGACCTCGCCCCCGTGAGCCTGACCAGTTGGGGCCAGTTGCTGCTCGTGGCCCAGCCCAACACGCGCATCGAGTCGCTGCAAGGCTTGCTCGAGCGCGCCAGGAGCAAGCCGGGGGCACTCAACTACGGCTCGCCCGGTGCCGGAACGCCCCACCACCTGTCCATGGAACTGCTGAAGGAACGCGCCAAGGTGTCGCTCACCCACGTCAGCTACCGCGGCACGGCCCCTGCCGTGACGGACTTGCTGGGCGGGCAGATCGACGTGATGTTCCTGCCGATCCATGTCGCCCTGCAGCACGTGAAGGTGGGCAAGCTGAAAGCCCTGGCGATCAGTTCCGAGAAAGCCAGTCCGCTGCTGCCGGACGTGCCGCCCCTCGGCTCCCTGGGGTTGGGCGACATGAACGTGGACATGTGGTACGGTGTGCTGGCGCCCGCAGGGACGCCGCGCCCTTTCATCGAGCGCCTCAATCGCGAACTGCGCGAGGTGCTTGCGCTGCCGGCCGTGGCCACTGCCTTCGAGACTCAGGGCATGACCCCCGCGCATAGCACGCCCGAGGCCTTCCAGAAACTGATCGCAGCGGATGCCAAGCGTTGGGCGGACTTGATCAAGTCGCAGGGGATCACGGCGGAATGACACGCGTGAGCACAGGAACGACGCCGTCCGAAGCCGAACGCCACGACAGCCCGATCGTCATCGTCGGCGGGGGCCCTGTCGGGATGGGGCTGGCCATCGAGCTGGGCCAGCGCGGTATCCCCTGCGTGGTGGTCGAGCGTTATCCGCAGCCGCAGCCCATCCCCAAGGGGCAGAACCTGACCCAGCGCACGATGGAACACTTCCATTTCTGGGGCGCAGAAAAGGCGTTGCGCGCGGCGCGCACGATTCCGCCGGAGTATGGAATCGGCGGGCTGACCGCCTACGGCACGCTGCTGGGCGAGTACTCGTACGACTGGCTGCAGCGCGACCTGGTCAAACCCTATTACTACCAGTCCAACGAGCGCCTGCCCCAGTACGTGACGGAGGCGGTGCTGCGCGCGCGCGCTGCCCAACTGCCATCGGTGCAGACCCTTTTCGGGTGGGAGGCCACTGGCATTTCGCAGGATGCCGACGGCGTATCGGTCACCATCGCCGAACGTGGGGGGACTGGACGTCGCGTGTTGCGCGCCGCCTATGCGGTCGGCTGCGATGGCAGCCGTTCACTGGTGCGGGAGCAGGCCGGTATCACCCAGACGCGCACCGACCATGACCGGATCATGGTGCTGCTGGTCTTCCGCTCGCGCGAGTTGCACGACCTGCTCGCGCGGTATCCGGGCAAGTCGTACTACAACGTGCTGCAACCGCAGCTCGAGGGCTATTGGAAATTCTTCGGCCGGGTCGACCTGGGCACCACCTGGTTCTTCCATGCGCCGGTACCCGAAGGCACCACGCGCGACAACTTCGACTTCCGCACCTATCTTCACGAGGCGGTGGGTGCGCCCTTCGAGGTGGAGTTCGAACACATCGGCTTCTGGGACCTGCGCTTCATGCTCGCGGACCGCTACCGCGCCGGTCGCATCTTCGTGGCCGGAGACGCCGCGCACAGCCATCCGCCCTACGGTGGGTATGGCGTGAACTCGGGCCTGGAGGATGCACGCAACCTGGGCTGGAAACTCGCCGCCACGCTGCAAGGCTGGGGCGGGGATGGCCTGCTGGATTCCTACGATGCCGAGCGCAGGCCGGTCTTCGAGTCGACGATCCGCGACTTCATCGCCCAGTCGATCGAGACGGACCGCGAGTTCCTCGACACGCACGACCCCGCCCGGGACAAGGCCGCGTTCGAAGCCGCGTGGCATGCGCGCGCGAAGGGCGCCGTGGGCGAGGTCCACGCGTTTGAGCCGAACTACGAAGGCTCGCCGGTCATGTGGCCGGGCGGCAGGGGCGCTTGCAGCGCAAAGGGATCCCACCGCTTCGAAGCCCGTGCCGGACACCACCTGGCACCGGCAGCGCTGTCGGACGGGCGCCGGGTTGAAGAGCAGCTCGGCTCCGGCTGGACCCTGCTGGCGCTCGGTGCGCATCCGGAGTCCGTCCAGGCCTTCCGCGCCGCCGCCGAGGCGTTCGGCGCGCCCCTGGAGACCATCGAGGACTCGGGCGACGGCGAGGCCCGCCGCTACGATGCGGCGCTCGTCCTGGTCCGCCCGGACCACTTCGTCGCATGGACAACTTCCGAGACCAGCGTCACCCGCGCGCAGGCGGACGCGGTGCTGGCGCTCGCGATGGGGCGGTCAGTGGCGCCCTCTCCAGCGTGCGGGATAGATTGATGCAACCCGGCGCTGCCGACTTGCGCCCCGGAACCCAACCCCGTCATCCCCGCGCACGCGGGGATGACAGTCTTTTTACTTTCTCTGGTTCTAAGAACTGGTTCTAAGGGCCAGCGTTCTTATGTAGGTCCAGGGTAGGG
>DAIMZU010000250.1:0-5053 GCA_036733845.1 Ramlibacter sp. | reverse complement strand
GGTCGCGCACGTTCTGGCTGTTGACGAAGCACATGCCGGCTTCCACCGCCGCGGCCACCCGGTGGGCGCGTCCGATGTTCTCGGTCCAGACGTAGCTGGACAGGCCGTATGCGATGTCGTTGGCGATGCGGATGGCCTCGGCCTCGTCCTTGAAGGGAATCAGGCAGGCGACGGGGCCGAAGATCTCGTCCTGCGCGATCTTCATGCGGTTGTCCACGTCGGCGAAGACGGTGGGCAGCACGTAGTTGCCCTTGCGGACCCGCTCGGGCAGGTCGGGCGTGGCCAGGCCGCCGCACAGCAGGGTGGCGCCCTCCTTCGGGCCGAGCTCGATGTAGCTGCGCACCTTGGCCAGGTGCCCCTGCGAGATCATCGGCCCGATGATGGTCTTGTCGTCCAGCGGGTCGCCCACGGTGATGCGCCGGGCGCGGGCCGCGAACTTCTCGACGAAACCCGCGTACACCGACTGCTGCACCAGGATGCGGCTGCCTGCGGTGCAGCGCTCGCCGTTATTGGAGAAGATCATGAACACCGCCGCGTCGAGCGCGCGGTCGAGGTCGGCGTCCTCGAAGACCACGAAGGGGCTCTTGCCCCCCAGCTCCATGCTGAACTTCTTGAGGCCCGCCTCCTTCACGATGCGGTTGCCCGTGGCGGTGGAGCCGGTGAAGGAGATGGCGCGCACGTCGGGATGGCGGACCAGCGGCTCGCCGGCCTCCTTGCCGAAGCCGTGGACGACGTTCAGCACGCCCGGCGGGATGCCCGCCTCCAGCGCGAGCTCGCCCAGGCGCGCGGCCGTCATCGGAGACAGCTCGCTCATCTTGAGCACCGCGGTATTGCCGAAGGCCAGGCAGGGCGCGACCTTCCAGGTAGCCGTCATGAAGGGCACGTTCCAGGGCGAGACCAGCGCGCACACGCCCACCGGGTGGAACAGGGTGTAGTTCAGGTGCGTGGGCGTCGGGTAGGTGTGGCCGTCCACGCGCGTGCACATCTCGGCGAAGTAGTAGAAGTTGTCGGCCGCCCGCGGCACCAGCTGCTTGCCGGTCTGGGCGATCACCTGGCCGGTGTCGTCGGTCTCGGTGCGTGCGATCTCCGGCACGTGACGCGCGATCAGGTCGCCCAGCTTGCGCACCAGGCGGGCGCGGTCCGGCGCCGGCAGGCCGGCCCACGCGGGGAAGGCGTCCTTCGCCGCGGCAACGGCCGCGTTCACTTCGGCTTCGCCGCCGCTGGCGACCTCGGCCAGCACCTCCTGGGTGGCGGGGTTGATGGTCGAGAAGTAGTCGCGGCCGGTGACGATGCGGCCGCCGATCAGGTGTTCGATGCGCATGGTGGATGGGTTCTCAGATTCGGAACGGCTCGTCGCCGATGATGGTGTTGACCAGGCGGCCGATGCCCTCGATCTCGGTGACGACCTCGTCGCCGGCATTGACATTGACCACGCCGTCGGGCGTGCCCGTGAGGATGACGTCGCCCGGGTTCAGGGTCATGAAGCCGCTGAGGTAGGCGATCAGCGCGGGGATGTCGTTGACCATGTTCGCCGTGCTGCCCTGCTGGGTCACCTGGCCGTTGACCAGCGTGCGCAGCGACAGTGCATGCGGATCGGGCACGTCGGCGGCTTCGACGAACCACGGCCCGAGCACGGTGCAGGTGTCGCGGTTCTTGACCCGCATGTTGGGCCGGTACCAGTTCTCGAGGTAGTCGCGGATGGCGTAGTCGTTGCAGACGGTGTAGCCCGCCACGTGCTGCATGGCCTGGTCACGGCCGACCCGGTGGGCGGTGGTGCCGATCACCACCGCCAGCTCGCACTCGTAGTGCATGAAGGTGGCATCCCGCGGGCGGCGCGTGAACCCGCGATGGCCGATGACCGCGCCCGGCCCCTTGAGGAAGACCAGAGGCTCGTCGTCGGCCTTGAGCGTGAGCTCCTTCGAGAGCTCCTTCACATGGTCGGCATAGTTGAGGCCCAGCGCAATGACCGTGCCGACGTTGAACGGCGGCAGCCAGACCACGGCGTCCTCGGACAGCACCCGCCCATCGGCCAGGCGCAGGCCGTCGGGGTGCGGGACCGCCTCGTGCAGGGCCCCGCCGTAGGCCACGCGTGCGAACTTCATGCGCCCTCCTCCTGGGCCACGGAGCCCTCGATGGGCTCGAGGCCCGCGATTCTCACGGCAAAGCGCTGGCCGGCGCGCGCCACCGGCGCGCCGTGGCTGGGCCCGAGCAGCAGGATGTCGCCGGGCCGCAGGGTCATGAAGGCGCTGACATCGGCCAGCAGTTGCGCGGCACCGCGCGTGCGGCCTGCCGTGCTCGCCGTCTGGACACGCTGCCCGTCGACCCAGACCTCGACCCGCAGGTCGTCGGGGCGCGAGACCGCGGAGGCGGGGGACAACTTTGCGCCGACGATGCAGCTGCCATCGCGCGCCTTGAAGCGCAGGCTCGGCCGGTAGTAGCTCGCGTGCGGCAGGCTGAGGTCGGCGACCGCGACGAAGCCCGCGAGATGCGCAGGCGCCGCCTCCGCGCTCACGCGGCAGGCGGTTCGGCCGACCACCAGGCCCAGGCAGGCGCCGACTTCGAAGCCGGAATCGCCTGCTGGCAGCACGACGCGGCCGCCGGACGCTGCAAGCGTGTTGCGCGGCTTGAGGTACAGCACGGGCGCACGTGGCGGTGCCTTGTAGGGCGGCTGGTCGACGGCATCTCCGAGCGACGCGACCAGGGCGGGATCGTTGGCCAGGACACCGTAGACCGTACCCGAGAGGCCGGCAGCCTCCAGCGGTCCAGGCAGTCCACAAACGCGCAGCGGATTGAGCAGGCTTGCAGTCACTAACATGGAAGCAGTTTAATTGCTAACGTGTGAACGATGCAAGAATCCGCTTGTGAAAAACCCTGACCCGCCCGTGAGCGAAGGCGCCCCGCCCGTCCCGGCGTTTGCCAAGCGCAACCTGCCGCTGCTGCTGCTGCAGGCGCGCGAGAGCGTCATCCGGCGGTTCCGCCCGGTGCTCACGGCCAACGGCCTGACCGAGCAGCAATGGCGCGTCCTGCGCATCGTGGCCGAGCGCGGCCCCACCGAGCCGCGCGAGCTCGTCAGCCTGTGCGCGCTGTCCAGCCCGAGCCTGGCCGGCATCCTCGCCCGCATGGACGACCTGGGACTGATCGTGCGCGAGCGCATGGAGGCCGACCAGCGCCGCATCCTGGTGTCGACGACGGCCAAGAGCCGCGCGCTCGCCGCGCGGCTGGCTCCGCAGGTCGACACCATCTACGAGGAGATCGACGCCGCCCTCGGCAAGGAATTCAACGAGCAGCTGTACGGCATGCTCGACCGGGTGGTTGCCGTGCTGGGGCAGGACGGCGAGGTGGCGGAGGGTTGACGGCGCCGGGCAGCGCGCACTTAGACTCGACGGCTCACGCAGAAACTGGCCGCAACCCATGACTCACTCACCACAGACCGTCCTCATCACCGGCGCGGCAGGCCACCTGGGGCGCGCGGTCGCCGCCGCGTTCTCCGCGCAGGGGGCGCGACTGGTCCTGCTGGACCGCGCTGCCGATGCGCTGCAGCAGGCCTGCGGCACGCTGCCGCGGGCGCTGATGATGCCGGTGGACCTGCTCCAGCCCGAAGCCGTCCAGGACGCCGTGGCCCAGGCGCAGGTGCGCTTCGGCCGCATCCACAGCGTCTGCCACATCGCCGGTGGCTTCCGCATGGGCGAGGCGGTGCACGAGACCCCATCGGCCACCTGGGACTTCCTTATGGACCTCAACGCCCGCAGCCTGCTGAACGTGGCCCGCGCGGTGGTGCCGCACCTGATCGACCACGGAGGCGGCCGCATTGTCACGGTGGGCGCCGGGGCCGCACTGCGCGGCGGCGCGCACATGGGCGCCTACGCCGCCTCCAAGAGCGCCCTCATCCGCCTGACTGAATCCATGTCGGCGGAACTGAAGGACCGGCACATCAACGTCAACTGCGTGCTGCCCTCGATCATCGATACGCCGGACAACCGCACGGCCATGCCTGACGCGGATACCTCGCGCTGGGTGGAGCCGCAGGCCCTGGCCGAGGTCATTGCCTTCCTGTGCTCGGACGCGGCACGGGCGGTCCACGGCGCGTCTATCCCGGTCTCGGGCCGAGCCTGAGTCCTGCGGGTCCTTCTCACCGGCCGGTGAAATCGGGCGGGCGGCGCTGCGCAAATGCGCGCCGCCCCTCGGCGAAATCGTCGCTGGCCAGGGCCGCGCGCTCGCGCTCACGCAGCGCCTGCGCGTCGAACTGCCCCCGCGCCAGCTCGTCGATCGACTGCTTCATGGTCCGCAGTGCCAGCGGCGCCAGGGCTGCGACATCGCGCACCAGCGCCGCGAGCGCATCCTCGAACGCATCCGCCGGCACCAGGTCCTCCAGGCAGCCGGCGGCCTGCAACTGCCGGGCACTGAACGGCCGGGCCGTGAGGAAGGCGCGCTTGGTGAAGGTGACCCCCATCCGCGTGACATAGCGCTGCAGCCCGCTGGGGTAGTAATGCAGGCCGAGTGCCGCGGCAGGCATGCGCAGTTCCACCCCCTCCTGCGCGATCCGCAGGTCGCTGGCGACGAACAGGTCGGTGGCGCCGCCGTAGACACTTCCGTCGAGTGCACAGATCGTCACCGGCCGCAGCGCGGCATAGGCATCGACGAGGGACTCGAACGAGACGGCCGGTCCGCCGGGGGCATCGAAGCCGCCGATGTCGTAGCCGGCACAGAACACCGGGCGCGGCTGCCCCGCGGTGTTGGCGCGCAGGACCAGCACCCGGATCGCGGGGTCCTGGTCCACCCGCGTGAAGTGGGCGGCGAGCGCCAGGAGGTCCTCGTCCTGCAGGCGGTTGCGGTGGGCCGGCCGGTTCAGGGTGAGTGTCGCGACGCTGCCTTCGATGGACAACAGCGGGGCCGTGGATGGCAAGGTGGCGGACATTGCGGTGCGTCTAGTACCAGCCGTACACGCCGAGGGTGGTTTCGCCCGCGCGCAGCCGCTCGAGGATCGCGGACTCGTCGGCCTCCCGCCGCCGGGCCGCCACCACCACCTGTTCGACCTGGGCCTGCGGCACGGCGG
>DAIMZU010000249.1:0-5059 GCA_036733845.1 Ramlibacter sp. | reverse complement strand
GGAGGGGTCAGCCGTGGGGGTGCGGGCTCAGATCGCCTGCTCCTGCCAAGGCCTGCCCAGGTCGGCGGCTTGCACCCCGCGCCCCTCAGGAGACGACCTGGTAGTACAGGTTCTGCGGATAACGCGCATGCGCGAGGGCTGCATCCTGCCTGCGTCGACATTCACGATGTCCCTGGCGCGCGGCACGGTGGGGCTCTGGCTGCAGCAGGGGACGGGCGCCAGTTGATCGCGACGCCCGTGCCTGCGGCTTCTGCAGTGTAGGCTATCGACCCACTGAGCAGCCCGCCCAGTAAGATTGGCTATAAACGCGCCAGTCCGACACGATGGGTGATGACCCGATCACCAGGACTTCCGCCGCAGGGATCAGCTTGGAAAAACATACCCCCATGATGGCCCAGTACCTGGCCATCAAGCAGGACCACCCGGACACCCTCGTCTTCTACCGGATGGGGGATTTCTACGAACTGTTCTACGCCGACGCCGAAAAGGCCGCGCGGCTGCTCGACATCACCCTCACCCGGCGCGGCCAGTCGGCCGGCGAGCCGGTGGTGATGGCGGGCGTGCCCTTCCACTCGGTCGAGACCTACCTCTCCCGGCTGATCCGGCTGGGCGAATCAGTCGCTATCTGCGAGCAGGTGGGCGAGGTCGGCGCGAGCAAGGGGCCGGTGGAGCGCAAGGTGGTGCGGGTGGTCACGCCCGGCACGCTGACCGACACGGCCCTCCTGTCCGACAAGAGCGAGGCGCTGCTGCTCGCGGTGCACCAGGGGCCGCGCAATCGGCTGGGCCTGGCCTGGATGGCCGTCACTCAGGGGGCGCTGCAGCTGGCGGAATGCGCCGGGGGCGAGCTGGAGGACTGGGTGGCGCGGATTGGGCCGAGCGAGATCGTGTTCAGCGCGGACGCGACGCCCGCGTTCGAGGCCCGGCTGAAGGCGCTTCGCATGGGGACGGCGGTCTCGGTCAGCGTGCGGCCGGCTTTCCAGTTCGATGCGGGCCTGGGCTTTCGCAAGCTGGTCGAGCACCTGCGCGCCGCGAGCCTGGGTGCCTGGGACGCCGACGGTCTTCCGCAGGCGCACGCAGCGGCGGCGGCGCTGCTGGCGTACGCCGAGCACACGCAGGGCCGCGCCCTGACGCACGTGCACAGCCTGCGGGTGCAGCGTGACGGTGAGCTGATCGACCTGCCGACCGCGACTCGCCGCAACCTGGAGCTGGTGCAGACGCTGCGGGGCGACGACGGCCCCACGCTGTTCCGGCTGCTGGACACCTGCCTGACGGGCATGGGCAGCCGCGCGCTTCGCTGCTGGCTGCTGGAGCCCCGGCGCGACCGGACGCAGGCCATCGAGCGGCATGAGGCCATCGCCGCACTGCGCGAAGGACCGTGGCAGCGTCTGCGTGACGCGCTCAAGGGGACGAGCGACGTCGAGCGGATCACGGCGCGCATCGCGCTGCGGCAGGTGCGCCCGCGCGAGCTGGTGGGCCTGCGCCAGTCGCTGGACCGCGCCGCCGGGCTGGCGAGCCTGCTGCAGGCCAGGCAGGAGGGCCATGGCGAGCCGCAGGGGCTGCTGGGGGCACTCGCCGATGCGCTGGTGCCGCCACCGGGATGTGGCGAGACGCTGGCGCGCACCCTGCTCGAGGAGCCGGCGGCGCTGGTGCGCGATGGCGGCGTGATCGCGCCGGGTCACGATGCCGAACTGGACGAGCTGCGCGCCATCCAGGACAACGCCGACGGGTTCCTGCTGCGGCTGGAGGCGCAGGAGCGCGCGCGCACCGGCATCGCCAACCTGCGCGTGCAGTTCAACAAAGTCCACGGCTTCTACATCGAGATCACGCAGGGGCAGCTGGACAAGGTGCCCGCGGACTACCGCCGGCGGCAGACGCTGAAGAACGCCGAGCGCTTCATCACGCCCGAGCTGAAGGCCTTCGAGGACAAGGCCCTGTCTGCGCAGGAGCGCGCCCTGGCACGCGAGAAGTGGCTGTACGAGCAACTGCTCGATGGCCTGCAGGCGCACGTGCCGGCGCTCACGCGGCTCGCGCAGGCGCTGGCCTCGCTCGATGCGCTGTGTGCGCTGGCCGAGCGCTCGCTCACGCTCGAGTGGTGCCGGCCGCAGTTCACGCGTGAGCCCGGCATCGAGATCACCGGCGGCCGGCATCCGGTGGTGGAGGCGCGGCTGGCCGAGAGCAGCAGCGGCCGCTTCATCCCCAACGACACGCGGCTGGGGCCGCGCCAGCGCATGCAGGTGATCACCGGCCCGAACATGGGCGGCAAGTCCACCTACATGCGGCAGGTCGCGCTGATCTGCCTGCTGGCGGCCATGGGCTCGTACGTGCCGGCCTCGAGCTGCCGCCTGGGACCGATGGACGCGATCCACACCCGCATCGGCGCGTCGGACGACCTGGCCAACGCCCAGTCGACCTTCATGCTCGAGATGACCGAGGCTGCGCAGATCCTGCACGCGGCCACGGCGCAGAGCCTGGTGCTGATGGACGAGATCGGACGAGGCACCAGCACCTTCGACGGGCTGGCGCTGGCCTCGGGCATCGCGGCCTGGCTGCACGACCGCAGCCAGGCCTACACGCTCTTCGCCACGCACTATTTCGAGCTGACCGAGTTTCCGGCCCGTCACCATGCCGCGGTGAACTGGCACGTCAGCGCCACCGAGTCGGGCAGCGACATCGTCTTCCTGCACGAGTTGCAGCCGGGCCCGGCCAGCCGCAGCTACGGAATCCAGGTGGCCCGGCTGGCCGGCATGCCGGCGCAGGTGGTCAACCATGCGCGCCACGCGCTGGCCGCGCTCGAGTCGCAGCAGCGCAATGCGCGCGAGCAGGTAGACTTGTTCGAACCGCCACCGCAGCCCATGGAGACGCCCCGCAGCGCGGTAGAGGCCGCAATCGCGCAGATCGACCCGGACACCCTGAGCCCGCGCGAGGCCCTGGATGCGCTCTACGAACTGAGGAGGAAGCTCACATGACCTACTGCGTCGGCATCAAGCTCAAGGCGGGGCTCGTCTTCCTGTCGGACTCGCGCACCAATGCGGGCGTGGACCACATCAGCACCTACCGCAAGATGCTGGTCTACGAACGCCCGGGCGACCGGTTCATGGTCCTGCTGTCCGCCGGCAACCTGTCGATCTCGCAGTCGGTGCGCGAGATCCTGCAGGTCGAGCACATCAAGGACACCGAGGACGGCGACTCGATCACGATCTGGAACGCGCGCAGCATGTTCGACGCCGCACGGGTGCTCGGGCAGGCGGTGCGGCGCGTCTACGAACGCGATGCCGAGTCCCTGCGCCGGGCGGGGGTGGACTTCAATGTGTCACTGGTCTTCGGGGGACAGATCCGCGGCGAGGTCGTGCGGCTGTTCAGCGTCTACTCGGCGGGCAACTTCATCGAAGCCACGCCCGAGACCCCCTACTTCCAGATCGGCGAGAGCAAGTACGGCAAGCCGGTGCTCGACCGGGTGCTGACGCCCGACACACCGCTGGACGAAGCCGCCAAGTGCGCGCTGGTGTCGATGGACTCGACGATGAAGTCCAACCTGTCGGTCGGCCCGCCACTGGACCTGGCGGTGTATGCCGCGGACAGCTTCCGCTCGGACCACCTGGTGTGCATCGACATGTCGAATCCGTACTTCCGCATGCTGCACGAGTCCTGGGGGGAACGCCTGCGCAGCGCCTTCGACAGCCTCGACAACCCCGTCTGGGACGAGCACGCCGTGGCGAATCCGCTGCGCGTGGCGCACTGCCGCCACGAGCCGCTCAAGAAGGTCACCCACCCCGACGAGAAGGTGATCTGATGCCGTCGGCCGCCGCAGGGCGGCCCACCTCCCACGATGCTGATCGTCTTCTCCCACGCCAACAGCTTTCCTGCCGCCACCTACCGCGTCCTGTTCCGGCACCTGGAAGCGCGGGGGTTCACGGTCCGCGCGCCCGAGCGTTTCGGGCACTCGCCCGAATACCCCGTCACCGACAACTGGCCCCATCTCGTCGCGCAGCTGCATGCCTTCACCGAGCAGGCCGTGGTGGAGGCCGGGGAGCCCGCGTTCCTGGTCGGGCATTCGCTGGGCGGGTTCCTGAGCGTCATGTGCGCGGCACGCCATCCGGAGGTCGCCCGGGGCGTGCTCCTGCTCGACTCGCCGCTGGTGGGCGGCTGGCGCGCGTCGGCGCTCGGCGCGGCCAAGCGCACGGCCCTGGTCGGCGCCGTGTCGCCGGGGGCAGTGAGCCGGCGGCGCCGCACCAGCTGGCCCGGCCGGCAAGAGGCGCTGGCGCATTTTTCGAGCAAGAAGGCCTTCACGCGTTGGGATCCGCAGGTGCTCCAGGACTATGTCGACCTTTGCACGCATGATCAGGACGGCCAGCGGGTCCTGAGCTTCGACCGCGAGATCGAAACCACGATCTACAACACCTTGCCCGACAACCTCGAGCGGCTGCTCAAGCGACATCCGCTGCGCTGCCCGGCGGCCTTCATCGGCGGTCTGCATTCGGCCGAGATCAGGCAAGTGGGGCTGGCGCTGACGCAGCGCGTCACGCGCGGGCGCGTCGCCATGATGGACGGCAGCCACCTGTTCCCGATGGAGAAGCCCCAGGCCACGGCGGCACAGATCGAGGCTTCGCTGCTGGCACTTCCCCTGGCCGCTGCCGAGACGTCCTGAAGCCGGTTTCCTGAACTACGGACCCAGCAACGTGCGCAACCCGATGCGTTGCAAGGGGGCAGGGCTGTGCCCTCCGCGTTATCTTCCGCACGCCACTGGCCTCGTGCCACGCGCAGGCGACGTGCCTGCATGCACCGCCGCATTCGTGCGGCCCGCGCCCTCCGGGTTCCTGCCGGTGCGCCTCGTCCTGCCTGTGCTTTCCACCAGAGAGCCCAGCCAGGGCGAGGTGCCCGGCAACACAGGAATCCGCGATGGTCGACATCATCTCCTTGAACCTGCCGAAGGGCCCTGCCCTTCTGGCCCGAGCGGGCGTCTCGCTGGACGATGCGCACTGGTACTACCGCCAGCGCGCCAGCGGCTGCCCCGATCCCGACCGCCTCGCGGCCATCCACGAGCAAGTCCGGACCTTTCTTG
>DAIMZU010000248.1:0-5071 GCA_036733845.1 Ramlibacter sp. | reverse complement strand
CAAGCCGAAGCCTGCTGGTGCGCCCACTCCATCGAACAAAGAATACTTCGCGGCCCGCGCTCAGCGCTTTTCGGAGGCGCTGGTCTGCCTCGGGCGGCACTTCGAGCCATTAAAAAGGGCTCACGCGATCGACGCCAAGCTGGAAGCCATGACGATGAACATTTACCAGCGGTCCAAGCGGTACGCTCTCTACAACAGCGCGCGTCATGGCAGTGTGACCCTGAAGCCCCAGGGCGACACCTGCCTCCCCTGATGGGCGGTCCTGCACCAGCGATCGTCAGCGGTCCAGCTCCTGCCGGATCTCCCGCAGGAAAGCCGCGGCCGCCGTCGGTACCCGTTCGGCCGGTTCGTTCTCTATGACCTGGATCAGCTTGGTGCCGATGACCACCGCATCGGCCACCCGGCCGATGGCGCGTGCAGTAGCCGCGTCGCGAATGCCGAAGCCCACGCCCACGGGCACTTTCACATGGGTGCGGATGCGCGGCAGCATCTGCTCGACGGCGTCGGTGTCGAGGTGGCCAGCGCCGGTGACGCCCTTGAGCGAGACGTAATACACGTACCCGCTGGCGACGCGCGCGACCTGCTGCATGCGGGCGTCGGTGGAGGTGGGCGCGAGCAGGAAGATCAGGTCGAGGCCGCGCTCACGCAGTTCGGCGGCGAAGGTCTCGCACTCCTCGGGCGGGTAGTCGACGATCAGCAGGCCGTCGACGCCGCTGGCCGCGCAGTCGCGGATGAAGGCGCCGCGGCCGTGGCGCAGGTCATAGCGCTCGACGGGGTTGGCATACCCCATCAGCACCACCGGCGTGCTGTCGTCGCGCTCGCGGAAGCTGCGGACCATCTGCAGCACCTGGGCCGTGCCGACCCCCAGGGCCAGCGCGCGCTCGCCGGCCTTCTGGATGACGGGGCCGTCGGCCATCGGATCGGAAAACGGCACGCCGAGTTCGATGACATCGGCCCCTGCTTCGACCATGGCGTGCATCAGCGCGGGGGTGACCTCTCGCTGCGGAAAGCCGGCGGTGACGTAGGGGATGAGTGCCTTGCGCCCAGCAGCGCGCAGGCGCTCGAAGGTGCTGGCGATGCGGCTCACGACTTGAACTCCACCGGGCGCACTTCGCCCTTGACGCTCTGCCCGCGGCAACTCGGGCGGCAGTAGAAGTCGGCATTGGAGAGGTCGGCGACCGTGCCGATGTCCTTGTCGCCCCGGCCCGAGAGATTGACCAGGATGTGCTGGTCGGGGCGCATCGTGGGTGCGAGCTTCATGGCGTAGGCGATGGCGTGGCTGGACTCGAGCGCCGGAATGATGCCCTCGGTGCGGCACAGGTGGTGGAAGGCGTCGAGGGCCTCGGCGTCGGTGACGCCGACGTACTCGGCCCGCCCCGTGTCCTTCAGCCAGGCGTGCTCCGGTCCGACGCCGGGATAGTCGAGGCCGGCGCTGATGCTGTGGGTCTCGGTGATCTGGCCGTCTTCGTCCTGCAGGATGTAGGTGCGGTTGCCGTGCAGCACGCCCGGGCTGCCTTTTTGCAGGGAGGCCGAGTGGCGGCCGCTGTCCAGGCCCTCGCCGGCAGCCTCGACGCCGATGAGGCGGGTGGACGCGTGCGGCAGGTAGGGATGGAAGATGCCCATCGCGTTGCTGCCACCACCCACGCACGCGATCACCACGTCGGGCTGGCGTCCGGCCATCTCGGGCATCTGCTCGATGCACTCGCGGCCGATGACGCTCTGGAAGTCGCGCACCATCATGGGATAGGGGTGCGGCCCGGCGACCGTGCCGATGATGTAGAAGGTGTTCTCGACGTTGGTGACCCAGTCGCGCATGGCTTCGTTGAGCGCGTCCTTGAGCGTGCGGCTGCCCAGCTCGACGGGGACCACACGCGCGCCCAGCAGCTTCATGCGGTACACGTTGGGGCTTTGCCGCTTGACGTCCTCGGCGCCCATGTAGACCACGCATTCGAGCCCATAACGCGCGCAGATGGTGGCGGTGGCCACGCCGTGCTGCCCGGCGCCGGTCTCGGCGATCACGCGGGGCTTGCCCATGCGCCGCGCGAGCATGGCCTGGCCGATCACGTTATTGATCTTGTGCGCGCCCGTGTGGTTGAGGTCCTCCCGCTTGAGGTACACCTGCGCGCCGCCGAGTTCGCGGCTCATGCGGGCGGCGTGGTAGATGGGCGAGGGGCGGCCCACGAAGTGCTTGAGTTCGTAGTCGAACTCGGCGAGGAACTCCGGGTCGTGCTGGTAGCGTGCGTAGGCTTCGCGCAGTTCGGCGATGGCGTGCGTCAGCGTCTCGCTGACGAAGCTGCCGCCGTAGATGCCGAAATGGCCCGCGGCGTCGGGCTGGTCAAGGGGATTCATGGGGACTCGGGGCAATGGCTGCATCGGCCGCGCGCACGGCGGCGACGAAGCGGTGGATCTTGCCGGCGTCCTTGATTCCCTTGGAGGATTCGACGCCGGAGCTCACGTCAACGGCCAGCGTCCTGCAACGCGGCCGCAGCATGGCGATGCCATCGCCCACGTTTGCAGGCGTCAACCCACCAGACAAGACGAGGTGAGCGTCGACGTTTGTTGGAATGCGTGACCAATCGAATGCCTTGCCGGCGCCGCCATAGCCGTCGACGTGCGCGTCGAGCAGCAGGGCCTGTGCCTGGGAAAAGTCCAGGGCGAATCTTAGCAAGTCGAAGCGGTCGGCCGGGTCGAGGGGAATTCGGGCGGCGCGCACCCACGGATGGCCGGCCGCGAGCGCGGCACAGTGCGCCGGCGACTCGTCGCCATGGAACTGGAGCAGGGCGCCGGGCACCTGCTCGAGCGCGTCGGCGACCTCGGTGGGCGCGGCGTTGACGAACAGCAGGACCGGGGTGACGTAGGGCGGCAGGCGGCGCGCCAGGGCGGCGGCGCGCGGCGCGTCGACGTGCCGTGCGCTTCCGGCATAGAGGACGAGGCCGACCGCGTCAGCGCCGGCCTCGACCGCGCAGTCGAGGTCCTGCTCGCGCGTGATGCCGCAGATCTTGATGCGCGTGCGCGCGGTCGATGTCATGCAATCCAATCATACGCAGGCACCTGGCTGGGCAGTCCCCAGTGCGGCGCGTAGACCGGCCCCAGGAAGTACAGGCCGTCGGGTGCAAAGGTGGGGGCCGCCGCGTCGCGGCTGCGGGCGGCGAGTACCTGCGCCATCCAGTCGGGCGGCTGCGCGCCCTGACCGATCGCGACCAGGCAGCCCATGATGTTGCGGATCATGTGGTGCAGGAAGGCATTGGCCTCGAACTCGAGGCGCCAGTACGGCCCGCGACGGTGGATGTCGATGCGACGAAGGGTCTTGACCGGCGTGTGCGACTGGCATCCCGAGGCCCGGAACGAACTGAAGTCGTGCTCACCCAGCAGCACCTGCGCTGCGGCGCGCATGGCGTCGGCGTCCAGGGGCCGGAACACCCAACCGGCGCGGCCGGACTCGATGCTGGGCCGCACCGGTGACTCGAGCAGGACGTAGGCGTAGCGCCGCGCCACCGCAGAGGCGCGCGCATGGAAGGCGTCGGGTACGGGCTGGACCCATTGCACCGCGATGTCCGGCGGCAGGAAGGTGTTGGTGCCCCGCACCCAGGAGAACGCCGGGCGGTCCAGGTCCGTGTCGAAGTGGACGACCTGCATGAGTCCGTGCACCCCGGCGTCGGTGCGCCCGGCGCAGACCGTGCTGACCGGCTGGGCGGCAAAACTCGACAGCGCGGACTCGAGCCGGTCCTGGATGGTCAAGCCTGAAGGCTGGCTCTGCCAGCCCTGATAGCCCTGGCCGCTGTAGCTCAGGCCGAGGGCGATGCGGTGGCGGCCGGGCGGCGGAGTCAACCGATGTCGGCGATCAGGCGGCGGGCGCGCTCGCGAAGCTCGCCGGAGGCCTCCGAGAGGACTTCCTCGGCCAGGCTGCGCGCGCTGTCCACGTCGCCGATGAGATTGAACTCCTCGGCCAGGGCGAGCTTGGTCGTCAACGGATCGTCGGCGTCCACGCCGTCCGCGGCAGCGGCGCCGCTGGTGTCGAAGTCGAGGGTGAGCTCCGGCAGGACCGATGGCGCACCGAACACGGAGTCCGGCTGCGCCGCTTCGGTCGGCAGCGCGGGGCTGGCTTCCCGGACAGGCGGGGATTCGGATTCGAGCAGGGAGATGTCCTGGAGGTCGAACTCCATGAGGCTGTCGCTTGCGCTGCCCGTCTCCGCGGCACTGGCCGTGACGCCGCCCTGGGCGGACGACGGAAGCGGTGCGGCCGCGGACGGTTCGTCGTCGATCAGGAACTCCGCTTCGAGGAAGGTGTCGTCGCCCGCAGCGGGCTTGTCGGCGGCCCCTGGCGCGGGGCGGACGTCGAGGTCGAGGTCGAGGTCGAGATCGGGCAGTTCGAAGCCGGATGCGGCAGCCATGGCGGCGAGCCCGGCGCTGGATGCCGGCGGAGGCGGGCTCGGCGCATCGTCCTCGAAGCTCAGGTCGAGGTCAGGCAGCACGGAAGGGGGCGACTGGCTCTCGGTCGAGAGCTCGGGGAGGTCCCGGGCCGGAACGTCCTGGGTGCCGGTGAGGTCCGCCCCCACGGACGGCGGAGCGTCGGTCGGGACCGGCGTGGACGGCTCGTTGGCCAGGTCGAAATCGATGGCGAGGTCGACATCGCCAGGAGCGAGCGGGGCGGCGGCTTCTGCGGCGGCTTCTGCGGCAGCTTCGGTGTCGGCGGCATCCGCCGGTGGACTGACCCGTGCCATCGCAGCATCTGCGGCGCCGAAGGCCATGCCAGCCGTCGCGGCGCGCGGCGGCAATTCATCCGCCTTGTCGGCCGCCGACTGGACCTGCTGCTGCCAGCCACCCGTCACGTACAGCGGGTTGCCCGGGTCGATGTCGAGGCCGAGCGCGGCGATGCGCTGCCAGTCCGGCCCCGTGCCCTGAGTGAGCGCATGGGCTTCGGCTGCGACGAGTTCGAACTCCTTGATGTCCTTGCGCCGCCCGTAGATCTCGAGGAGCTTGGCATGGATGGCCACGCGCTGCGGATTGATTCGCAGGGCTTCCTTGAGGATCTCCTCGGCCTGCAGGTCGCGGCCGTAGGCCAGGTACACGT
>DAIMZU010000247.1:0-5072 GCA_036733845.1 Ramlibacter sp. | reverse complement strand
CGGCTGGGCGTCGATCCGGAACCGCAGCCTCAACAAGTTCACGCTCGTCGCGCTGGGAACGGGTGCCGCCTGGCTCTACAGCATCGTCGGCACGCTTGCGCCCGACCTGTTTCCCGCCGAACTGCGGGGCCATGAAGGCGCGGTGCCAATCTACTTCGAGGCAGCGGCTGTCATCACGGTGCTGGTGCTGCTCGGTCAGGTCCTGGAACTGCGCGCGCGCGAGAAGACGTCGGGCGCCATCAAGGCCTTGCTCGACCTGGCGCCGAAGACGGCCCTGCGCGTGCGGGCGGATGGCAGCGACGAGACGGTCCAGATCGACACCATCCAGGTCGGCGAGCGCCTGCGGGTGCGGCCGGGCGAGAAGGTGCCCGTGGACGGGGAACTGATCGAGGGCAAGGGAACGGTCGATGAGTCCATGGTCACGGGTGAACCCATGCCGGTGCCCAAGGCTGCCGGTTCCAAGGTCACCGCCGGCACCCTTAACCAGACGGGCGGCTTCGTGATGCGGGCGGACAAGGTCGGTGCCGACACACTGCTCTCCCAGATCGTCCACATGGTGGCGGCCGCACAGCGCAGCCGCGCGCCGATCCAGCGCATGGCCGACGAAGTGGCGGCCTGGTTCGTGCCGATCGTCATCGCCGTGGCCTTGCTGACCTTCGTCGTCTGGCTGGTGTGGGGGCCCGACCCCTCGCTCTCCTACGCGCTCATCACTTCGGTTGCCGTACTCATCATCGCCTGCCCCTGCGCCCTGGGGCTGGCCACGCCCATGTCCATCATGGTGGGCGTCGGCCGAGGGGCCCAACAGGGCGTGCTGATCCGTGATGCCCAGGTCCTCGAACGAATGGAGAAGGTCGACACCCTGGTCGTGGACAAGACCGGGACCTTGACCGAGGGGCGGCCGAAGGTCGTGCACATCGAGGCGGCCGAAGGCTTTGGACGCGACGACCTGCTCCAGAAGCTGGCCAGCGTGGAGCGGGCGAGCGAGCATCCGCTGGCGATGGCAGTCGTCCAGGCTGCCCAGGCACGAAAGCTCCCGTTTTCCGAAGTGAGCAACTTCGACTCGCCCGTGGGCAAGGGCGTCGTCGGACGGGTCGACGGTGTGGACCTGATCAGCGGGGCAGCCAAGTTCCTGAAGGAGCGCGGCATCGACGTTTCGCCCTTGGAGGCGGCGGCGGAGAAGCAGCGTGCCAGGTCGGCGACGGTCATCTTTGTTGCGCTGGGCGGCAGCCTGGCGGGCTTCGTGGCGATCGCGGACCCCATCAAGGAGACCACGCCGGAGGCCCTGCGAGGACTGCGCGAAGCCGGCGTGCGCATCGTCATGCTCACGGGCGACGGCAGGACCACGGCGGACGCCGTTGCCAGAGAGCTTGACATTGACGAAGTGGTCGCGGAGGTGTTCCCCGAGGACAAGGCAAAGATCGTACAGCGCCTTCGGGGCGAGGGCCGCGTGGTGGCCATGGCCGGTGACGGTGTCAACGACGCGCCGGCGCTTGCCGCGGCCGAGGTCGGCATCGCGATGGGCACCGGGACGGATGTGGCGATGGAAAGCGCCGGGGTAACCCTCCTCAAGGGCGACCTGACGGGAATCGTCCGTGCGCGGAAGCTGTCGCACGCCACCATGCGGAACATCCGGCAGAACCTTTTCTTCACCTTCGTCTACAACGTGGCGGGCATTCCGCTCGCCGCGGGCGCGCTCTATCCCTTCCTTGGGATGCTCCTCTCGCCCGTGGTGGCCGCCGCCGCCATGGCGCTGTCGTCCGTCAGTGTCATTGTCAATGCGCTACGGCTGCGGACTGCAAAGGTGGATTGAGATCAGCCAGCGACGAATGCAAGCTGCAGGCATTGAGCCCGGCACCCGTAGCCGCAACTTCAGCCGAAGCGGCGCCAGGCGCTGGAACCGATCGCGCAGGACCACACCCGCCACGCCAGCCGCGAGAGCATCGAGCTCAAGCGGAAGGGCCCAGCCCGGGGTGGCGTACCGCCTGCAGGGTTCCATCCGATCGGTGGGATGGCTGATGTCGGATTGCCGGGGTAGTTCAGGCCACGCACCGGCGCGCGCCACTTCGAAGGCAGGCTGGCGACGATGCCCAGAGCCCACGCTCTTCGGCCGTTGACAGGAACTCGCTTGGGTAGGCCGGTCGCATCGGCTGCGCTGGCGCAGCGGCGACGTCCTTCCGGCTCGCGCGGGAATTCGACGCGGTGCAGACCCATCATGCACCGGTCGACGAGAGCGGCCTGACGGCACCTGCCCTGAAGCACCTGGTGCCACTGCGCCGGGCCAGCGGGCGAAGCCGCGGGCGGTCGGCGGCGGAGCCCGCTACCGGGGCAGACGCCTTTCGGCCAGACCTCGGCTTGCGCCGCCGCAGGCTTGCGCACAGGCGCCGCCGTGGCGCGCACCGGCACCAAGGCATGCCTCGCGGGCCGTCCGGTGGAGCTGTCGGCGAAATCCGCTCACAAACGCTCGACTTTCTCGTTGCGCATCCGGAGCGCGGTAGACGACCCTTTCGGATGTTTGTGTCCACGGCAAGGAGCCTGCAATGAGCAAGATCGTCAGGGCCATCGACGTCGGCTTCGGCAACACGAAGTTCGTCGTCGGGCACACGGAGCAGGAGATCAAGTGCGCGTCCTTCCCGTCGCTGGCCTATACCAGCGCCAAGGACCCGGCGACGAGGCCGGCAGCCGAGCGCCGCAGGACGGTGGCCATCCCGATCGACGGAACCTTCTACGAGGTCGGGCCGGAAGTCCACCTGGCGGCGGACACCTTCCGGGCGACGCAGTTGCACGACCAGTACGTCGAGACGCCCGAGTACATGGCGCTGGCGCGCGGTGCGATGGCCTACATGAAGCTCAGCGCGATCGACCTGCTCGTGGTGGGGCTGCCGGTGTCGTCCTTCCAGGCACGCAAGGCCTATCTGGAGAAGGCGATGGTGGGCGTGCACGATCTCGGCGGCGGCAAGACGGTGGAGGTGAGGAAGGCCGTCGCCGTGGCCCAGCCGCAGGGCGCACTCGTCTACTACACGGCAGCGTACCACAAGCAAAAGAGCATCGAGCACGAGCAGAGCCTCATCATCGATCCGGGCTCGCGCACCTTCGACTGGCTGCTGTCGCGGGGCATGCGGCTGGTCCTGAAGGTCAGCAACTCCGTCAACCGCGGCATGTCCGATGTCCTCAAGACGATCGCCCAGGAGATCAGCAGCGACATCGGCCGGCCCTACAGCGACCTGCCTGCCATCGATGCGGCCTTGCGCACCGGCAAGCCGCTGATGATCTACCAGAAGCCCTACGACCTCGCTCCGATCCTGCCGACCGCGCGCGCGGTCGCGCGCCGCGCCGTCTCGTCGATGATGGAGTGGATCACGGAGGACTACAGCATCCAGAACGTGATCCTCGTCGGTGGCGGCGCGTTCATGTTCAAGGACGCGGTCAAGGCGGCGTTTCCGAACCACAAGATCTACGTGGTGAAGGAGCCGATGTTCGCCAACGTGAAGGGCTTCCAGATCGCGGGGGACAACCTCCTCAAGGCCCAGGGCACTGCCGGCGAGGACCGAGATGGACAGCGATGAGACACGCCGGTCGCAGGCCTTGCGCATCCGCGTCACCCTGGAGCTGAGCCGCAGCGACGATCCTCTCCTGTTCGACGCACTCGTGCAGTTGAAGAAGGGGCGCAGGCGCGTCGCGCGGCTGCGCACCCTGGCCCATGACGGTCTGCTGGCGAGCCAGCTGAAGCTGTCGGGTCCCGCCGCGCCAGCGCCGGCGCAAGCCGGTCCCGCCCTCGGCAGCGAGGACGGGGGCGAGCATGCAGACCTCGCGGCCTTGGACCCCAGCGTGACCTCCGGGCTCTTTGAAGCGCCCCTGAGGGAATGAGCCTCGGGCCGAGCCCTCCGATCCCAGACGCCCCCTTGACGCGTGGGACTCCCGTGAGACCGTGGTGAGACGGAATGCGCAGCGCCCGGCCTGTATGGGACGGCGCGGGACGAACTGAGACCGTGGTCGGGGTGGAGTCGCGCCCGAACGGAATCATGGGATGCCCAGGCGCGGTCCGCGTGGGCGCCGTCGATGGCCGCCCGTTTCGCAACACAGTTCAGGAGAACCATATGAATCCAGTGGTCAGGGCCGTAGACGTCGGGTTCGGCCATACCAAGTTCGTCACGGGGGTGGCCGGCACCGAGATCCGGTGCACGAGCTTTCCTTCGCTGTGCTATCCGGCGGCGAGGGATTCCTCCAAGGCCGCCGCGATCGAGAGCCGCGCGACGATGTGCATCCCCATTGGCGGCCTGTTCTACGAGGTGGGGCCGGATGTCGTGCTCGCCGGCGATGCCTTCCGGCCTTCCCAGATGCACGACCGCTACACGGAGACGCCGGAGTACCTGGCGCTGCTCAGGGGTGCCCTTCGCATGATGAAGGTGTCGGAGATACACCTGCTCGTCGTCGGTCTGCCCGTGGCACTGCTGGCGGCGCGCAAGGCAAAGCTCGAGCGGGCCATGACGGGGACGCACGATGTCGGCGGAGGCCGTCGGGTGGTCGTGCACAAGACCATGGCGGTCGCGCAGCCGCAGGGTGCCCTGGTCTACTTCGCGTCCGTCGCCGGCAAGATGGACCGGATCGCGGGGGAGAACAGTCTCGTGCTCGACCCCGGATACCGGACCTTCGATTGGGTGGTCGCGCGGGGCGTGCGCTTCGTGCAGAAGCGCAGCCATTCCGTGCCCCGAGGCGTTGCGGACGTGCTTCAGGCACTGGCCTCGGAGATCACCTTGGACATCGGCGTTCAGTACAGAGACCTCGATGCGGTCGATGCGGCGCTGCGAGCGGGCAGGGCGCCCACGATCTACCAGCGGCCGTACGACCTGCAACGGATGCGGCCGATGGTCGAGAAGATCACCGGCCAGGCGATCTCGTCGATGCTGCACTGGATCGGAGATGCGACGGGCTTCCACAACATCGTGATGGCCGGTGGCGGCGTCCATCTGTTCAAGGGCGCCGTCCGGGCGGCGTTTCCGCGCCAGCGGGTGCTGGTGCTCCGGGACGGCATGTTCGCCAACGTGCGCGGGTTTCAGATCGCGGGGATGAACTAC
>DAIMZU010000246.1:0-5073 GCA_036733845.1 Ramlibacter sp. | reverse complement strand
CGCGCCGGCCTGGTCGGGGTGGGTGTGGCCGTGGGCATGCTGCTCAAGTCCATGATCATCAAGATTTCCATCGCCTATGCGGTGATCGCGCTGTTCGACTTCGCCTGGCAGCGAAAGAACCACACCAAGCAGCTGATGATGTCCAAGGACGAGGTCAAGCGCGAGTACAAGGAAGCCGAAGGCGACCCGCAGATCAAGCATTCGCGGCGGCACCTGCACATGGAAATGCTCAACGAGGGCAACGTCGAGCGCACCCGCAAGGCCTCGGTCGTCGTGACCAACCCCACCCACCTGGCGATCGCCATTGTCTACAAGGACGGCGAGACGCCGCTGCCCGTGGTCGTTGCCAAGGGCGAGGGCGCCCTGGCCGCGCGGATGGTCACCGCCGCACGGGAATCGGGCGTCCCGGTCCTGCAGAACATTGCGCTGGCGCGGGGCCTGTGGGCCGACGCGCACGTGGACCAGTACGTGCCCAGCGAACACGTCAACGCGATCGCCGCGGTCCTGCGGCTCGTGCGCGACATGAAGGAGGATTGACACCATGGCAAGCAACGCCGGGGGCGCCCAGGCCGCCCACCCTGCCGTCCGATCGTATGCCGCGAGCCTCGGCATGCCTCCAGCAGAGTTCCGCGCGGACGGACGCCTCGTGCTGGTCGTGGACGACCAGTACCGGGTTCAGATGCGGCCCGGACCGGATGGACGAATCCTGATGACCTGCGCGCTGATGGACCTGGGCACGCTGCCCCCCGACCAGCGCGACGGTCTGCTGGTGCGCCTGGCCACCTGGGCCACCGGCCTGATGCGTGACCATGCGAGCGGACTGGCCGCCGAGCCCGGCGCAAGTCGCCTCGTCCTGCAGCAGGTGCTGCCTTCATCCTGCGACCTCCCGTGTCTCGAGGCCGAACTGGAGGATTTCATCAACATGGTTTCGTTCTGGTCCCGCACCTGCGAGCAGGAGGCGGGCCGCGCATGACCTATCCTGACCGCTCGTGCGCCATCGCGTGGCTTCGGCCAGTGCGGCGAGGTGTTCGCAGGCTCGCGCTCGCCCTGTGCCTCTGGGGCGCTGGCCTCGCCACCAGCCTGGCGGGTCCGCCGCCGTGGCCGGAGGCACCGTACAGCTATTACGCCGAGAACACGCCGCTCGACAAGCTCCTGACCGAGTTTGCGAACAGCTTCAGTCTCACACTCGCCCTGCAGCCGGGCCTCGGCGCGACCGTCAACGGCCGCTTCAACGCGGCCACTCCGACGGAGTTCATCAGCCGGCTGGGCGGTGTCTATGGATTCACCTGGTACACCCACGCGGGCATGCTCCATGTCAGCCCGACGCGCGATGTGACCATGCGTGCCATTCCGGTCCCGCCGGGCACGCCCAATCTCCGCGCCGTGCTCACCCAGCTTGGCGTGGTCGAGCCGCGCTTCGGCTGGGCAGAGATGCCGACCCAGCGGGCCGTGATGTTGTCGGGACCGGGCAGCTACATCGACCTCGTCGAGGCCACCATCCGGAAACTGCCCGGGGCCTCCAGCCTGCAGGAGGTGCGCCTCTTCCGGCTGCGGCATGCGTCCGCCGACGACCGCGCCATCTCCTTCCGCGGGGGCTCGGTGCAGCAGCCCGGGCTGGCGAACGTGCTGCGACAGCTCATCGGTGGGCGCGGGGCCGTGCTGCAGGGGTTCCCGGAGGCCGCGGAGAGCGTGCCCCTGGGCTCGTTGCCGGCAAGCACCACCACGGCGGACGCAACGGCAGCCGACAACGCCGCGAACCCCGCGCGCAGGGCGCCCGCGCAGGGCGGCGGATCCTTGCTCGGGGCCGCAGCCGGGATGGGAGCGAGCCCGACGGGCACGCTGCAGGTCAATGCGGACCCGTCGCAGCGGGTGCCGTCCATTCAGTCCGACCCGCGCCTGAACGCCATCATCGTGCAGGATCAACCCGAACGGATGCCGGTCTACGAGCGGCTCATTGCCCAGTTGGACGTTTCCTCGCCGCTGGTCGAGATCGAGGCCATGATCATCGACATCAACAGCGACAGCGCGCGCGAACTCGGCATCAACTGGTCATTTTCCTCGGGGAGCACCTCTATCGACTATGCGGTGGGTACCTTCAACCTGGCGCAGGGTGCCTCGTCGGCCATTGGTTCGCAGGCCGGCGCGCAGTTGCTCGCGCGCATCCGCGCGCTCGAAAGCCGGGGGGAGGCGCGCATCCAGAGCCGCCCGTCGGTGCTGACGATCGACAACATCGGCGCGGTCCTCGACCTTTCCGACACCTTCTATATCCGGGTGCAGGGTGAGCGCGTCGCCACGATTTCGCCAGTGACGGCGGGCACCAGCCTGCGCGTGACGCCGCGCGCGATCGATGGACCGCACCCCGCGATCCACCTGAGCATCGACATCGAGGACGGCCAGATCCAGGACCGCCTGGTCGACGCCCTGCCCACGGTTCGACGCAGCACCGTGAGCACCCAGGCGATCGTCCGCCAGGACGAGATGCTCATCATTGCCGGCTACACGTCCGACCAGAACGTCGAAAGCTCGGTGCGGGTGCCGCTGCTGGGGGACCTGCCCTACGTGGGCGCGCTCTTCACCGACAAGGTGCGCGCGGTCCAGAGGCGTGAGCGCTTCTTCATGATCCGGCCGAAGTTGCTGGCGTCGCCGACGGCGGGGGAGCCTTGATCACGGGACGGCCCTGGGCGAAAGCCGCGGCAGAAGGTTCAGAACCCGATGTCGATGCGCTGGGCTGACAGCCGCTTGCGCAGCGCGGTGCGCGCACGCGAGACACGGCTGCGGACGGTGCCCACCGGAATCGACAGCATGACTGCCGCGTCTTCGTAGCTGAGCTCATGCATGGCCACCAGCAGAAGCACGTCTCGCATGTCCGAAGGCAGTTCGTCGAGTGCGCTTTGCAGCGCGGCGAGCGACTGCCGGCTGGAGAGTTGCTCGCACGGATCGGGGTCGGTGGACAGCGTGCCTGCCAGGGCCTCGTCGGTCTCGAAGATGTATCGCCGGGTGGGGGCGCGGGAGAGATGGTTCCTGACTAAATTGAGGGCGATGCCGTAGAGCCAGGTGGACAGTTCCGATTCGCCCTTGAAGGTTTCGTAGCTTTGTGCCGCCTGGACGAAAGCCTGCTGCGTGAGGTCTTCCGCATCGGTGCCCCAGCCGATGTGCTTGACCACGAAACGGTAGAGACGATGCCGGTGCTCGAGCACCAGCTGGCGGAACAGGGCTTCCTTGGCGTCCCCTGTCTGCACGAAGGATCCTTGGGGCATCCGGACGGGCGCAGGGTCCGGGCTGGTGGCAGCGGAGGCGATCACGGCATCTCCAAACGTATACAGATGAGCCGCTACGTTGCCTGAAAGTAACTAATTAGTCAATACTGACAGTTCTAATTTCATCCATTTTCTTGCTATTTCGGCGGGCACCGGTGTCTGCCCCACCGCCGCCGAATCTGCAAACCGCTGGCGCATGGCCTCGTCGATCCGCTGCTGTACGCCTGTGTCCAGGCGGGATGGGTCGATGGCCAAGTCCTTCAGGATGCCCTGGACCACGGGGCCGCCATGCCGAAGGGAATGTTCCAGCATGGTCAGGAAATCGACACCTTCAAGCGCCTGGCGTCCCGTTTCCGCGGCTGCTAGCGCGAGTTCGACCGTCCGCGCGCTCAGCGGCTGGCCCGCCGCGGGACGCAACCCGAGTTCGCGGGCCACCCGCGTGGTGATGCCCTGGCCGTAGGTGTCGGCCAGCGCCTGCAGGAACATGCCGGAGGCGTCGGTGCCCGGGTCGTCCACCCAGGCGACCTCTCGGTGCGCACCGCCGCTGACGTATGCGCTTCGGCCGAGGACCTGCATGCCACCGCAAGAAGCGTGGACATGCAGCGTGTCGGCCCCGATTGCACCTGCGCGAAATGCGTCGACGTGCAGGTGCTCGGAAGCGGAAGTGCCATTGGCGTTGATGGTGCTCATGAGGGTCGGTGCGCATTGCCGCCTTTTTTGGAGGCGGGCCTGCCCACGGGTGGCATAGACCTCGATTGAGTGGCACGGCAGGGGCTTTGGTTCCGGGCACTCCCGTCAAGTTCGACGGGAGGCACGGGTGACGACGCATCGGGGGCTTGCCCACGATCGCCCGGGCCGGCAAGGTGCCGCGGTCAGGTGGGCTTGGCGAGCCCGAGTTTCTCTACCAGCGCCTTCTCGGTGGCGAAGGTCTCCTGCGCGAAGCGGGTGTACGCGGCGGAGCTCATGTACATGGGGACCATGTCATAGCGGGCCAATGCCTGGACGTAGGCCGGGTCTTCCATGGCCTGCTTGAACGCATCGTGCAGCCGTTGCGTGATCTCGGGTGGCGTGGCCCTCGGAGCGCCGATGCCGAAGGGCGAGTTCTGCACGATGTTCAGGCCGAGTTCCTTCAGCGTGGGTGCATCGGGGAATTTCTCGAGACGCTTCTCGCCCCACGTGTTGAGCACGCGCAGCTTGCCCGCCTGCACCAGCGGCGCGAAACCCGTGGAGTCGGCGGCCGCCATGATGTGCCCGCCGCCGATCGCCTGCATCAGGTCGGCGCTGCCCTTGAAGGGCACGTGGTTGAGCTGGATGCCCAGTTGCTGTGCGATCAGCTCGGTGGTCAGGTGCGGACTGGTCAGGTTGCCGGTGGAGCCGTAGTTCAGCTTGCCCGGGTTGGCCCGTGCGTACGCCACGAAGTCGTTCCAGTTCTTGATCGGACCGTCAGCCGGCACCACGATGCCGAAGGCGTAGCCCGTCACGTTGATGATGTAGTTGATGTCCTTGACCGGGTCCCAGTTGATCCGGGTGGTGTAGGGCAGGCGGAACACGCCCAGCGGAATCTGCGCGATTGTGTAGCCGTCGGGTTGGGCGGTCTGCAGCTGCGTTGCAGGCAGCGTGCCGCCGGCACCGGGCCGGTTCTCGATCACGACCGGTTGGCCGAGCACGCGCGCGGCGTTCTCGGCCAGCTGGCGCATGGTGACGTCCGTGGGCCCCCCTGCGGGGAACGCGATCATGAGACGGATCGGACGGTTGGGAAAGCCGGCTGGCTGGGCCAGCGCGGGCAGTGCCTGGGCGGCGACGAGGGCTGCAGCTC